>BNXY01000056.1 GCA_025999935.1 Bacteroidia bacterium
GGAGGTTTTTCCAAACGGTCGCCCGAACAATTGTTCGGCAGAACTTCTCAAAATAGAGTAGTTATATTTGATAAGGGCGTACATAGGATAGGAGATTTGGTAAAAGTCAAAATCAATGAGGCTTCGGCTGCAACTTTATTCGGAGAACCGGTGTAAGTTTTTTTCTTAAAAAAACTTAATTCGCAAAAAAGTTCGCATATATTTTGTAAATTTGCGCCAAATTCGGGTATTGTATGCTTTTTAAATAAAATTGTATTAATAGGCAAAAAGAATGAAGAATAAACGTACTGTTTCTCCGGCAACTTTTTTTAATTCAAGGCTAACTGCGACAATCAGTATTTCGCTGGCGCTTTTTTTGCTGGGATTGATTATTTTACTTTTCCTGTTTGCCAATAATCTGTCCACTTATGTAAAAGAAAGCCTTTCGTTCGACATTATTTTGTCGGATGATATTAAGGATGCGCAAGTGGCTGATTTACAGAAGAAGTTGGATAAAACGCTTTTTGTAAAATCGACCGAATTTATTTCAAAAGCAGATGCGGCAAAACAATTGGAGGAAGATTTGGGACAAAGTCCGGAAGAATTTCTGGGATTCAATCCGCTTCCGGCCATGATTGTGGTGCGCTTAAATTCGCAATATGCCAATACGGACAGCCTTTCGGTGATTGAGAAGCAAATCAAAGGTTTTTCCACAGACATCAAAGAACTTGAATACCGGAGAGAATTGATGGATTTAGTAAACGATAATTTGAAAAATGTGGGAGCCATTCTGCTGGGATTGTCGGTCTTGCTGCTTATCATTTCGTTTGCGCTGATTAACAACACCATTCGTTTGACGATTTATTCAAAGCGCTTTCTGATTCACACCATGAAATTGGTGGGCGCCACTTCCGGGTTTATCCGCAAACCTTTTATCCGGGCGCATATTTTTTCCGGAATTATCGCGGCATTGATTGCGATTGCTTTGCTGATTTGGCTGTTGCAATATGTTGCAAAAGATTTCAGCAGTATTCCGGAAATAATCAATTGGAACACCTTATATATAGTGTTTGGCAGCGTTCTGATTCTGGGTGTTGTAATTTCCATAACGGCGACTTTTTTAGCCGTCAATAAATACATCCGGATGGATGGCGATGATTTATTTTATATTTGAACATAAAAACAATAAATAATGGATAAAAAGAATTTTGTATTTGGTAAAGAAAACTTTATTATTTTGGCAGTCTCGGTTGCCGTTATTATCTTGGGATTTTGGTTGATGTCGGGCGCCAAAACAACGGAAGAAACCGGATTCGACCCTCGGATATTCGATACCCGGAGAATCGTCGTCGCTCCCATCGTAACCATGATTGGTTTTGCATTGGTCATTTGGGCGATTCTTAAAAAACCGAAAGATACGGCAGATAATACACCTTTGAAAAATAATAAATAATGGAAGAGTTAAGCTGGCTTCAGGCACTTATCTTGGGAATAGTACAAGGCTTAACGGAATATTTGCCGGTAAGCAGTAGCGGGCATTTGGCCATCGGCGGCGCCCTGTTCGGATTGAACGGGGAGGAAAACCTGACGTTTACCATCGCGGTACATGCGGCTACGGTTTTAAGTACCATCGTGGTTTTGTGGAAGGAAATTTTTGACTTGTTGTCGGGATTATTCAAATTTAAATGGAATGAAGAAACGCAATATCTTTTCAAAATTGCGGTTTCTATGGTTCCGGTCTTAGTCGTGGGACTATTTTTCAAGGATTATGTAGAAGCCTTTTTTGGCGGCGGATTATTGCTGGTCGGCGCCATGTTGTTGCTGACAGCGGCTTTGCTGTTGTTTTCCTATAATGCCCAATCCGGTTCCAAATCGAAAATTTCTGTTAAGGATGCATTTATTATTGGGCTTTCCCAGGCGGTTGCCGCCCTTTTTCCGGGTTTATCCCGTTCGGGGACAACCATTTCCACCGGTTTACTGTTAGGAAATAATAAGAAAACGATTGCCCAATTTTCTTTCTTGATGGTGATCATTCCCATTTTGGGAGAAGCTTTCCTCGATTTGGTAAAAGGTGATTTTTCAGCTTCCCAATCCGGAATCTCTACTACTGCATTGGTCGTTGGATTTTTGGCGGCATTCATTTCCGGAACCATTGCTTGTAAGTGGATGTTGAATTTAGTGAAGAAAGGGAAATTGATATACTTCGCCTATTATTGTATTGCAGCAGGCCTTTTGGTTATCGGATTTTCCTTATTTAAATAAAAAACATGGATTTTATTGAAGGAGAAGTTTTATATTTCGACAAACCACTTCATTGGACTTCTTTTGATTTGGTAAACAAGGTCAGGTATGAAATTTCACGTTTCTTAAAAATAAAAAAAATTAAAGTGGGTCATGCGGGAACATTAGATCCGCTGGCAACCGGCGTGTTGATTGTTTGTACCGGTAAAGCGACAAAAAGGATTGATGAATTTCAATACCAAACGAAAGAATATGTTGCTGATTTGTGTTTGGGCGCAACCACCCCTTCTTTTGATTTGGAAACGGAAATTGATGCAAGATACGAAACCGCCCATATTACGAAAGAATCGGTAGAAGAAATTCTGCCTCATTTTCTGGGCAATATAGAACAGATTCCACCGGCTTTTTCGGCTTGCAAGGTAAATGGCAATAAGGCTTACGATTTGGCAAGGAAAGGATTGGAAGTAGATTTGAAACCGAAGTTGCTGGTTATCGACGAAATAGAATTATTGTCCTTTCAACCGGACGCTATCCGGATACGGGTGGTTTGCAGTAAGGGAACTTATATCCGCGCTTTGGCAAGAGATATTGGTTTGGCGCTAAATTCGGGCGCACACCTGACAGCTTTGCAACGGACACGAATTGGTAACGCCACTTTAGAGAAATGTTTAAAAATAGAGGAATTTATAATGCACAACTTATAACATATTAATGAAATGAAACTCTCGAAATTTAAGTTTAATCTTCCGCAAGACCAGATTGCTTTGTATCCTGCAAAAAACAGGGATGAATCCCGTTTGATGGTCATTCACCTGAAGACGAAAAAAATAGAGCATAAAGTGTTCAAAGACGTTCTGGGTTATTTTGGCGATAAAGATGTTTTTATTTTCAATGATACCATGGTTTTTCCTGCCCGTTTGTACGGGAATAAAGAAAAAACCGGAGCGAAAATCGAAGTATTCCTGCTGCGTGAGTTGAATCAGGATTTAAGGCTTTGGGATGTATTGGTTGACCCCGCCCGTAAAATCCGTATTGGAAACAAACTTTATTTTGGGGAAGACGATTCGATGGTGGCCGAAGTGATAGACAACACGACTTCAAGGGGACGTACCTTGCGGTTCCTGTACGACGGCCCGCACGACGAATTTAAAAAATCCTTGTACATATTGGGCGAGATGCCTATTCCCGGTTATATTAACCGGGCGGTAGTTCCCGAAGATGTCGAACGTTATCAAACCATTTTTGCGAAAAATGAAGGAGCGGTTATAGCCCCCGCTGCCGGTCTGCATTTTAGCCGCGAACTGATGAAGCGTTTGGAAATCAAAGGCGCTGAATTTTCTTATATTACGATACATTCGGGTTTGGGTAATTTCCGCGAAATCGATGTGGAAGACTTGACCAAACACAAAATGGATTCGGAAGAAATTATTATCAATGAAGATGCCGTGAAAATCGTCAACCGGGCAAAAGACAACCACAAACAGGTTTGTGCAGTAGGTTCTTCCGTCTTGCGGGCGATAGAAAGCACCGTGACCACCAATGGGCACATGAAAGAATATACAGGTTGGACGAATAAATTTATTTTCCCGCCCTACGATTTTACGGTGGCGACCAGCCTGATTACCAATTTTCATTTACCGCTTTCAACCATGTTGATGCAAACGGCTGCTTTTGGCGGATTCGATTTTATCATCGACATTTACCATCAGGCGATTAAAGACGGTTATCAATTTGGCGCTTACGGAGATGCCATGTTATTGATATAAACGCAAACCCCTAAATCCCCTAAAGGGGACTTTGCGGGCGAATATTATTATGGCTTATGAGTAGTCTGGTTTATTTGGCTTTGGGCGCCAATCTGGGCGACCGGGATTTGAATTTATTGAAAGCAATTGCGCGAATAGCCGAAAGAATAGGAATTTTTTCGGCTATTTCGTCTGTATATGAAACCCCAGCTTGGGGATTTGAATCGGACAATCTATTTCTGAATCAGGTGGTTTGTGTGGAAACCGATTTAAGTCCGCAAGAGATATTAACGGAAACCCAAAACATTGAAAAAGAAATCGGTCGCACGGAAAAAACCAATCACAGCTATCAAGACCGATTAATCGATATAGACTTGATTCTGTACAACGATCTGGTTTTTAAGTCGGAAACGCTGGAACTTCCCCATCCGCTTTTCCATCAAAGAATGTTTGTTTTAGAACCCTTGAATGAAATCGCCCCGGAATTGGTGCATCCGATATTAAAAAAGCAGATAAAAATTTTGTTGAATGAATATCGTAGTTTAGGTAAATAATAAAAATAGAATCAGCCAAGTTAGGTATCATATACGATAATCATCGAGAATACAATTTTTACACAAAAAAAATTTGGATAATATATAAATGTTTCGTAACTTTGCCCCGTAATTAGAAAAGTGGATAGATTTGTATGCTTGCAACCACAATAAAAAATGCTAAAAACCGGTTTATGCGGTTTCTTTATTACAAATCACTTCTCTTTTCTGATAAATAATTATCAGATTTTTTTATTTTAAAACATTACAATTATGAGTTATTTATTTACCTCGGAATCCGTATCGGAAGGGCATCCTGATAAAGTAGCCGATCAGATATCCGATGCGCTGTTAGACCAGTTTTTAGCCTACGATGCCGATTCCAAAGTAGCGTGTGAAACCTTAGTGACGACCGGACAAGTGGTTTTAGCCGGCGAAGTAAAATCAAAAGCTTATGTGGATGTTCCCGATGTAGCCCGCAGGGTTATCGAAAAAATCGGTTATACTAAAAGCGAGTATCAGTTTGAAGCTCAATCCTGCGGGATTTTGAGCGCTATTCACGAACAATCCGGCGATATCAACCGGGGTGTGGAACGGGAAGACCCGCTCAATCAAGGCGCCGGCGACCAAGGCATGATGTTCGGTTATGCAACTGCCGAAACTGCCAATTATATGCCGTTGCCTTTGGATCTTTCTCACAGTTTATTGATTGAATTGGCGAATATCCGTAAAAACGAAATTCATTTGATGCCGTATTTGCGTCCCGACGCCAAATCGCAGGTAACCATTCAATACAATGACGACGGCACCCCCGAAAGCATTGATACCATCGTGATTTCTACCCAACACGATGAATTTGCATCGGACGAAGCCATGCAGGCGAAAATCAAAGAGGATGTTATCAACATTCTTGTTCCCAGAGTAAAAGCCATTTATCCGGCTCATGTTCAAGCATTATTCAACAATAAAATCAAATATCACGTGAATCCGACCGGCAAATTTGTAATCGGCGGCCCGCACGGAGATACCGGCTTGACCGGACGGAAAATCATTGTAGATACGTATGGCGGAAAAGGCGCGCACGGCGGCGGCGCATTTTCGGGAAAAGACCCCTCGAAAGTGGATCGTTCAGCCGCTTATGCCGCACGTCATATTGCTAAAAACTTAGTAGCAGCCGGTGTTTCCGACGAAGTTTTGGTACAGGTGGCTTATGCGATCGGCGTGGCTGAACCCATGAATATTTTCATCAATACTTACGGAAAAAGTAAAGCCCAACTGAGCGATGGCGAAATTGCCGAAAAAGTAGCCGCCCTTTTCGATATGCGCCCGAAAGCCATCGAATTAAGGCTGAAGCTCCGCAACCCGATTTATTTGGAAACCGCAGCTTACGGTCACATGGGACGTCAACCGGAAACAGTTACTAAAACGTTTACTTCCCGCTATGTCGCAGAACCCACCAAACAAATTGAAGTAGAATTGTTTACATGGGAAAAACTCGACTATGTGGATAAAATCAAGGCAGCGCTGAGCATTTGATATAGTTAATTTAACACAAAGTTTTATTATTAAACCTGTTAGGTCTTAAAGACCTAACAGGTTTTTGTACATTGGTTATTATGGAACAAGTACTATCGTATTATTTTTCAGAGGTAGAAGAGTTTTCAAAATCTACTTTCTTTTGGTCTTCTTTTGGGAACACAATCAAAATCATTTAAATTTATCCCAAATAATTAAAATCTTTTTACTTTATTTTTTACCTTTGTGCAAAATTAGAATTGATTTTAGTGACTTTTAAAACAACATCTATGACACGCATTTATTTTGCCATAATATGTTTTGCATTGAACTTGAGCGTACTGTGCGCCCAAAATGATAAAATAAGTTTCAATGAAACAACGCATAATTTCGGAACAATCGGCGAGGAAAGTGGAAAAGCGAGTTGCGATTTTTTTGTAACCAATAACTCGGACTCTCCGCTTCTGATAACCAATATAAGCGCCACTTGCGGATGCACTACGCCTAAATGGACCAAAGAACCCATCGAACCGGGAAAAACAGGGTCAATCACGGTTACTTATAATCCATTGGGGCGTGTAGCTCCTTTCACAAAACCGGTTACGGTTTATACCAATCAAACTTCTCCGATAGTATTACGTATTGTAGGAGAGGTTGTTAAAGGAAAAGTAAACAATGTGCATCAATTTTCGACTAAAGATTATTTGGTGGAATTTGGAAATTATCTGCTAAAAACAAAAGAATTGAACTTTGATAAAATGGCGCCGGGTGAAGTAAAAACGATTCGATTGGAAGCGTATAATAAATCCGAAAAAAACATTACCCAACAGATAAAAAAATTGCCAAAGCATATCAAAGTGGTTTTTAGTCCGGCTACCATTCCGGGGAAAACGGAAGCTACGGTGGATGTAAGTTTTAACGCACAAGAATTTAACCAATACGGACGTTTGAAGGATGAAATTCATATTTTTATTAATGGTGTATCTTACGCATTTCCTTATTCGGTAACTATTTTGGATGATTTTGACAAATGGACGGCTACGAAAAGAAGCAATGCCGGAAAAATCAATGTCAATTTCCCCGAACTTAATTTCGGCAATTTTACCAAAGGAAACAGCCGTACCATTAAAATATCCAATTCCGGTAAAACCAAATTGAATATTCGAAATGTGCAGTCGGATACCCCGGCGATTACGGTTTCAAAACCCGTTTTCAGTGTTGAACCCGGAGAAATCGTCGAATTGAAAGTGATTGTGGATGAGAAAAAGATAACATCTGCTGTATCCGCTATCATTTCAATTATTTCGGACGATCCTAAAACGCCTATTTTTGAGTTAACTGTTACTGCAAAACCTTGAAGCTTAGTGGAACATCCAGAAAACAATCCGAAATATGCAGGGCTGAACGTGAATAAAGGCGTATCGCAGCCCCCGATTATCAATCCCTATTTGAAGCAGAAGAAAAAACGACAGGATTATTCTCCTGCCGAATACACCGAACAGATTCTGAAAGGGAATATTACCGTGTTAAGTCAGGCGGTAACTTTGGTGGAAAGTCAAAAAAATGAACACCAGGCCATTGCGCAGGAAGTGATTGAAAAATGCCTGCCTTATTCCGGTCGTTCCGTGCGAATCGGAATAACCGGCGTTCCCGGTGCCGGGAAAAGCACTTCGATCGATGCGTTTGGAGTGCACCTGATTCACGACCGCAACCGGAAATTAGCCGTATTGGCGATTGACCCCAGCAGCGAACGCTCCAAAGGCAGCATCTTGGGCGACAAAACCCGCATGGAAGACCTTTCCCGCGAACCTTTGGCATTTATCCGGCCTTCGCCTACCGCAGGTTCTTTGGGCGGCGTTGCCCGGAAAACCCGCGAAACCATTATTTTATGCGAAGCTGCCGGTTTTGATACCGTCTTTGTCGAAACAGTCGGCGTAGGACAATCGGAAACAGCGGTTCATTCCATGGTCGATTTTTTCCTCCTTATTCAATTGGCCGGAACCGGCGACGAATTGCAGGGAATCAAACGAGGCATCATGGAAATGGCCGATGGAATCATTGTCAACAAAGCCGACGGAAACAATATCGACAAAGCAAACTTGGCAGCCGCTCAATACCGCAACGCCTTGCATCTCTTTCCATTGCCGCCTTCAGGATGGAGTCCGAAAGTGCTGACCTATTCCGGCTATTACAAAACCGGGATTACGGAAATCTGGAATATGGTAGATGAATACATGACTTTTACCCGAAATAACGGTTTTTTCGAGTTCCGGAGAAATTCGCAGGCAAAATATTGGATGTATGAAAGCATCAATGAACAGTTGAAAAATCATTTTTATCAATCCCCGCAAATCGCCAAAGAACTTTTGCTGAAAGAATCGCAGGTGCTTCATTCGGAAATCAGTTCTTTTACGGCAGCCAAACTTATGCTGGATAAATACTTTAATGAAACTAAATAAATGGCAATGAATTATACGCAAACCGATTGGACTGATCTTTTTGTCAGCATCCGTTGGAGTAAATTTGAACCAAAACAAGGCGTTTCCGAGTTCCATGCCATGCTGGAACTGACTGTAAATAATCTATCCGGAGCGGAACAGTTCCAAATGATTGAACTGGCTATCGACCGCTTGAAACAATCGGACGAATTTGCCGGAGCCGCTTTGGTCTGGAAACGTTATTTCGTGAGCGATGCCGTCAATCAAAAACAATATATACAATCATCTGCCGAAGAGGCTGTTTCCATTATCCAACAACCACCTTTGAACGGAAGTAAACTTTCTTTGTGGGCTTATTTTGTGGAAGCTGTTTCGCTGCATCTATCGGCAGATGGGATGGTTGTCGTAAAACGTCCGTATTATACCCATCTTTACAATGTCCGGCTTCATGAAAAAAGCGGAGATTCCTACGAGCAAACGCAGTCAATTTTTAATGCCTATATCCGAAATTTAGAAGATTATCAATGTACGTTAGCATCTAATTGTCTCCGTACATGGATTTTTGTTCGGAACGTAGATACCCAATACGAGGGAATGGTAAAAGCCAGAAGGGAACTGTTTGAAAAATCCGGTTTAAACCCTCAAACCCATTTTATTGCGAGTACGGGCATTGAAGGACAATCGGTTTACCCCGAAGTATCGGTACTGATGGATGCTTATGCCGTCCGGGAAATTCAAAAAGAGCAAATTACCTACCTGCATGGTTCCACAAATCTCAATCCGACACATGAATACGGTGTGACTTTCGAGCGGGGAACTGCTGTTCAATACGGCGATCGACGACACATTTTTATTTCCGGAACCGCCAGTATCGACAACCAGGGGAAAATTGTTCATCCATTAGATGTAGAGCAGCAAACCGAAAGAACCCTCGAAAACATCCGAGCGCTGTTGCAAGAAGCGGAAGCCGACATGACTGATGTCGCTCATCTGATTATCTATCTTCGGGATATTGCGGATTATGGAAAGACAAAAACCTATTTTGAACAACGCTGTCCGAAAGTCCCCAAAGTGATTTTATCGGCTCCCGTTTGCCGCCCCGGTTGGCTGATTGAAATTGAATGTATAGCAGTAACAGCAATTGACGATAGCCGATTTAATATCTTTTAAGCGGGAACCTGAGCTTTCGTTCCACAAAATTGGTGCGGTATTATAAAGCACAATAAAAAATTACCCCCTTTAGCCAATGATTTATCCATCGGCTAAAGGGGAAAAATTTTATCCAAGTATTTAAAACTCTGCGTTTTTCGGTGTCCTTGGGAAAGGAATCACATCGCGGATATTGGTCATACCGGTAATAAACAATACCAAGCGTTCAAATCCCAAACCGAATCCTGCGTGTGGAGCTGTCCCGAATTTACGGGTATCAATGTACCACCACAAGCTATCCAACGACATATTCAATTCGTTGACCCGATTCATCAATTTGTCGTAGTCGGCTTCCCTTTCCGAACCGCCGATGATTTCTCCGATTTTCGGAAACAAAACATCCATGCCCCGGACGGTTTTTCCATCATCATTCTGCTTCATATAGAAAGATTTGATTTCTTTCGGATAATCGGTCAGAATAACCGGACAATTGAAATGGTCTTCCACCAAATAGCGTTCGTGTTCCGATTGCAGGTCGGCACCCCAATAGACCGGAAATTCAAATTTTTTTCCGCTCTTTTCAAGGATTTCCACGCCTTCGGTATAAGTCAATCGAACGAATTTGTTTTTGAGTACAAAATTCAGCCGTTCAATCAATTCATTGTCGTACATCTTGTTCAGAAACTCAATATCGTCTTTGCAATGTTCCAAAGCATAAGAGATTACGTATTTCAGAAAATCTTCCGCCAGATTCATGTTGTCGTTGATATCGTAGAAAGCGATTTCCGGTTCAATCATCCAAAACTCCGCCAAGTGACGGGGCGTATTGGAATTTTCGGCACGGAAAGTCGGCCCGAAAGTATAAATTCCACCCAAAGCCATTGCACCCAATTCGCCTTCCAATTGTCCGGAAACGGTCAGGTTGGAATGACTGCCGAAGAAATCCTGCGAATAATCTACTTTCCCGGTTTCGGTACGCGGCGGATTGTCCACATCCAAGGTAGTTACCTGAAACATGGAACCTGCGCCTTCCGCATCGGAAGCGGTAATCAGCGGCGTATGGAAATAATAAAATCCCTGTTTGTTGAAATAATCGTGAATGGCGAAAGCCAAGTGGTGGCGTATCCTGAAAATAGCGCCAAAAGTATTGGTGCGCGGTCGAAGATAAGCGATTTCCCTCAAAAATTCCAGCGAATGGCCTTTCTTTTGCAAAGGATAAGTAGCGGGATCGGCTTTTCCATAGATTTCGATTTCTTCCGCTTGAATTTCAGCCGATTGGCCTTGTCCCTGCGATTCAACCAATAATCCGTTGACCCGGATGCAGGCGCCGGTGGTAATGCCTTTCAGGTATTCTTCGTCAAATTGAGCCAAGTCAACGACAATCTGAATACTGTGAATGGTAGAACCATCGTTCAAAGCTACAAACGCCACTTGTTTACTACCCCGCCGGGTACGCACCCAGCCTTTTACGCATACGATTTCCCCGAATTGGGGATTGTTCAGTAATTCAACGATTCTTGTTCTTTTGATTTCCATAAGTTATTCTTAATCAAACGCTCCCATACGAAGCATGGAAACTTCTTTTTCGTTCAGATAACGCCATTGTCCACGTTTCAGATTTTTCTTGGTCAATCCGGCGAAATAAACCCGGTCTAATTTTATCACATGATAGCCCAATGTTTCAAACATACGGCGCACCACGCGATTTCGTCCCGAGTGGATTTCAATACCTACCTGGTCTTTGTCTGTTTCGGTCACGTAACTGATGGCGTCGGCGTGGATTTCTCCATCTTCCAATTCTACGCCTTCGGCTAATTTTTCCATATCGGCAACACTCACATTTTTATCCAACCATACATGGTAGATTTTCTTTTTCAGAAATTTCGGATGGGTCAGTTTCGACGCCAAATCGCCATCGTTGGTCAGCAATAAAACGCCGGTGGTGTTCCGGTCGAGACGGCCAACCGGGAAAATCCGTTCCTGACAAGCGGTTTTAACCAAGTCCATAACGGTCAGTCTTTCCTGTGGGTCGTCGGCTGTGGTAACACAGTTTTTCGGCTTATTCAGAAGCACATACACTTTCTGCTCCAATTTAACGGTTTCATTGTGGAAGATAACGGCATCGACACGTTTTACTTTCGTGCCCAATTCGGTAACGATTTCCCCATTCACTTTTACCAAACCGGCTTGGATAAATTCGTCGGCTTCCCTTCTGGAACATACGCCGGCATTGGCCAAGTACTTATTCAAACGGATGGGTTCGTTGGGATCAAAATGTTCTTCGCGATACTTCAACTGTTTCTTAACGCTGTATTTATCATTCGGATTGTACGCACCTCTATCTCCCTGATTAAACCGGTTAGGCCCTGCGCCCTGATTCGGACGGTTGTTGTTATAAGGCCGTTGCTGGTATCCTCCGCGGGAATTTTGGTTATAGCCGCCACCTTGATTATAACCGCCGCTCGGACGATTGGTGTTATAATTGGTGTTCCTTGCAGGGATGGGCACGTCTCCTACGCGCGGTCTTCTTTTCTTTCCGGTTGCATTGGCGTCTTCGGATTCTTGAGGCCTGTTGTCGTAAGATCTTTGTGGACTATCGTACTGGCGTTGGTAATTGTTGTCGTACGAACGTTGTGGTCTGGGATTATAACCTCCTTCGCTGTTGCGGTTATAGCTGTCATTTCCCCGGTTGTTGTAATTTCCGCCCGAACGGTCGGAACGGTCATAGCTGCTTGAGCTTGAACGGTCATAATTACCTGATCCAGAGCGATCGTAATTGGCCCTCGGACGGTCGTAATTTCCACCTTGACGGTCGTAATTACTCCTTTGACCGTAGTTTCCACCTTGTCTTTCATAATTTCCACCCTGCCGGTTATAATTCCCGTTTTGGTTTCCATAGTTTGGACGATTGTAAGATTGATACGGCCTTCTTTCTCCGTTTTGACCGTCATCATTCTGCGCGCTATCGTTATAACGGTTGCGCGGCTTCCATTCTTCTCCTTCTGTAGTCATTGTTTTGACAAATTTTTAATTGTGTTGTTGTTAATTTTTAACCTCACGGTTACGTTAATTTATCTCTGTGTATTAAATGCCTGTATAGTTATGAGGACTGATTGCTTTTAATTCTTTTTTTACCTCATCACTTATATCGAGTGTGTTTATAAACTCCATAATTGATTGTTCCGTTATCCGTTCATTGGTGCGGGTTAGCGCTTTTAATGCTTCGTAAGGCGCCGGATAAGATTCTCTTCTCAAAATGGTTTGAATACCTTCTGCCACAACAGCCCATGTGTTTTCCAGATCTTCTTCCAATGCTTTTTCGTTTAATAATAATTTGCCCAATCCTTTTTGAATGCTTTGAACAGAAATCAAAATATGCGCAAAAGGAACGCCGATATTCCTTAACACAGTCGAATCCGTCAAATCCCTCTGCAAACGGGAAATGGGCAGTTTGGCCGATAAATGCTCCAACAAAGCATTGGCGATTCCCAAATTTCCTTCGGCATTTTCAAAGTCGATGGGATTCACTTTATGCGGCATGGCCGAAGATCCGATTTCTCCCGCTTTGATTTGCTGTTTGAAATATTCCATCGAAATGTACAACCAAAAATCTCTGACTAAATCGATTAATATTGTATTTATTCTTTTTAATCCGTCAAAAATAGCGCTTAAATTATCATAATTGGATATTTGCGTCGTATATTCTTCCCTTTCAAGATCAAATTTCTCAACGAATTGATTTCCAAATGCTTTCCAGTCAATGTCGGGATAAGCTACATGATGCGCATTGAAATTTCCGGTTGCGCCTCCGAACTTGGCTGAAATCGGTATCTGTTTCAACAGTTTGATTTGTTGCTCCAAGCGGCTCACGAATACTTGAATCTCTTTTCCCAAGCGGGTAGGAGAAGCCGG
The DNA here is from genome assembly GCA_025999935.1 of Bacteroidia bacterium. Lineage (GTDB taxonomy): Bacteria > Bacteroidota > Bacteroidia > Bacteroidales > Azobacteroidaceae > Azobacteroides. The sequence continues at coordinate 13,513 of BNXY01000056.1, forward strand.
TTGTCCGTGGGTTTTTGCCAACATGGAAATATTTGCCCAATCTTTTGCTTGTTTCTTCAAGGTTTGACACAGACCTTCCAGAGTAGGCAAATATACTTCTATCAGCGCATCTTTCAGCGACAACGGAATAGCCGTGTTGTTAATATCCTGCGATGTCAGTCCGAAATGGATAAATTCTTTCTCCTTACCCAAGCCCAAACCGTCAAATTTTTCTTTGATAAAATACTCTACCGCTTTGATGTCATGATTGGTTGTCTTTTCAATTTCTTTAATCCGGTTGGCATCTTCTAATGAGAAACCGGCATATATTTTCCGCAAAGAACACCATTCACAATCGACCGTTGCCAATTGGGGCAACGGTAATTCACACAGAGATATAAAATATTCTATCTCCACCCACACCCGGTACCGAAACAGTGCATATTCCGAAAAATAAGCTGAGAGGGTAGCGGTTTTATCATGATATCTTCCATCAACGGGAGATACAACTGTCAGTGTGTTTAACTCCATAAAAAATAAATTGCCAATGGGCCTGTAAATAAAATCTCCCGCAAAGGTAGTGAATTATTTGAAAATAATGGATAAAATGCTGAAAAATTCAAGAATTTATTATAACATCGCACTTTATTACAAACTTAAATTTAATAATCTGATGAAAAAAATTACTTGCATAGCGCTGGCTATGCTTTTATCACTCTCTTTTTCTTTGAAAGCCGGTAATTATAATGGTTTTAAAGTATCTATCTATATCACGGCGAGTGATGTGGATAAAATGCAAAACACAAAATGGTTGGACAGTGTCTGGACTACTATTTCATCTCGCCTGAAGGTGGATAAAGTGTTTATCGAAACCTATCGGGACGGACTTTATACCAATGAAGCCGCCCTCGTAGCCGCTAAAAAATTCTTTTCCGCTAAAAAAATCGAATATTCCGGCGGCATTACTTTTACCCAAAAGGGAGACGGAAAATTTATGACTTTCTGTTATACCACGCCGGAAGGACGGGCGGAAGTCAAGAAAATATCCGAAATTACCGCCAAGCATTTCGATGAATTTATTTTGGATGATTTTTTCTTCAACAGTTGTAAATGCGAACATTGTACCGCTGCGAAAGGCGATAGGTCTTGGACGGATTTCCGGCTTGAGTTGATGAACGATGCTGCCAAAAACTTGGTAGTCGACGCAGCAAAAGCTGTGAATTCCAAATGCAAAGTCATTATTAAGTACCCAAACTGGTACGAACATTTTCCGGCCTTAGGTTTTGATTTGGGAGCTGAAGCCAAATTGTTTGATGGAATTTGGTCGGGAACCGAAACCCGGAATCCCGATGGAGAGCAGCATCTACAAGCTTATTTGAGTTATGAAATTATTCGTTATTTAAGCAATATTGCACCGGGCAGAAACGGCGGCGGTTGGGTAGACCCTTACGGAATGGCTTATGCCGACCGTTATGCCGAACAACTTTGGCTGACTTTGTTTGGAAAAGCGCCGGAATGTACGCTGTATCAATTCAGCGATGTTCAGCGACCGGTTTCTTCAAATAGCAAAGGCAAATGGCAAGGTACCGGAACGTCTTTCGATTGGGACAAGATGGGAGAAAAACCCACAATTGCCAGTGTCGCCGCGCAGGCATTCGAAGGTGTTGATAAATTTTATAGCAAATTAGGAAATCCGGTCGGAATAAAATCGTATAAACCGGTTAATTCGGTGGGGGACGACAATTTGCAGAATTATTTGGGAATGGCAGGTCTTCCAATCGAAATGGTGCCGGAATTTCCGTCGGATGCCAAACTGGTGTTGTTGACCGAACAGGCCGCTTATGATAAAGACTTGATAACCAAAATAAAAAAGCAATTGAAAGCAGGAAAAGAAGTGATGATTACTTCCGGTTTGTTAAGTCTTATTCAAAAGGAGTTGGGCGATATTGTGGAACTACGGATAAACGAAAAACGGGCATTCGTCAACGATTTCGGTCGTTACGGCAAATCGGCTGAAAAAATGATAGTTCCTCAGGTGCTTTATTATACGAATGATGCTTGGGAAGATATTCCGGTAATAGATAAAGGAGTAGCCGGTTGGCCGCTGTTGATGCAGGCAAGATATGAAAACGGCGCTTTGTGGGTATTGACCATTCCTGATTCTTATGCCGATATTTATGCGCTACCGCAAGGTGTTCTGAATCGCATTCGCACCGTGGCAAGCCCGGATTTGCCTGTCCGCTTGGAAGGGCCGGATAATGTGAGCCTCTTTGTTTACGACAACGGAACTTTTATCGTCGAATCGTTCCGTGACGAACCTTTGAAAGTGAAGGTTATTGTAGATGATTCCAAACAAATCAGCGACTTATTGGATGGTTCTGTTATTGAATCGACACCGGCCATGGCAGGCCGAACTTGGTTGCGAACTACTGCAAGTCGCGCCAATGCTTTTGAAATAGAACTTAAACCGCACAGTTACAGGGTTTTTAAGAAATAGTTTTTTCATTTTTAGCGATTAAACCAATCCGCTGTCCTTCGGAAATCCCGAAAGAAAGGTCGGCGAACAACAGCAAATCGCCAAACGATTTGGTCAGGGAAGAAACTTGCAGATATAAG
>BNXY01000057.1 GCA_025999935.1 Bacteroidia bacterium
TCGCAGCTACGCAGCTCTGGATTTGTGTATGCCCTTATTACCGTGCGCTTACGCACACGGCTACAAAGATGTTGGCGCTATGCGCCTTTTCGCACAAACACATATTTTACTGCTGACCCGAGCTGAGAAGTAACAAAAATTTGAAAGTTCTTTTAAAAATCAATAGAATGGACTAAATTAAAGCCATGATTACAATTAAAACGCTTTGAATCCCATAATTTCCCGCACTTCCCGCAAGGTTTTGCGGGCGCTTTCCCGCGCTTTTTCCGCACCTTCCGTGGTTACTTTGTGCAAGTAAGCGTCATTGTTTTTGATGTCGTTGATTCGTTCGCGGATGGGGGTTGTTGCCTTGATAATGTCTTCGGCCAATTGTTTTTTCAGATTGCCGTACCATTTCGTTTCGCCGGTATTCCAAAGATTGTCGTAATAGGCGACCACTTCGGGCGTTGAAACCACATGGAGAAGGGTAAAAAGATTTTCGATATATTCCGGTTTGGGCGTGTTCTGGCCTTCGGGACCGTTGTCCGTCAAAGCGCTTTTGACTTTCTTTTCAATCGTTTTCGGCTCATCAATCAGATAAATAGCATTGCCTTCCGATTTGCCCATTTTGCCGCTGCCGTCCAATCCGGGGATTTTAACCAATTTCTGATCGGAAACGAAAGCGGTAGGCTGTTTGAAATAATTCACGCCGTACCGGTGATTGAAGCGGGCGGCATAATTGCGAGTCATTTCCAAATGTTGCTCTTGATCTTTGCCAACCGGCACATAATCGGCATTATGTACCAATATATCGGTAGCCATTAACACGGGATAAGTCAGTAATCCGGCATTGACATTGTCCGGATTTTGGCGCGCTTTATCTTTGAATGAGACGGTCTTTTCCAATTCGCCCAAATAAGCTTGCATATTTAATAAAAGGTATAATTCTGCAATTTCGGGAATATCGCTTTGGATGTAAATCGTCGCCTTTTCAGGGTCTAAACCGCAGGCAAGATATTCCGAAAGGATATTTTTGACATTGACATGCAACATTTTAGGATCGGGATGCGTAGTCAGAGAATGCCAATCGGCAATGAAAAAATAACACTTGTTTTCTTCCTGCATTTTCAGGAAGTTAACCATCGCTCCGTAATAATTTCCCAGATGCAGATTCCCTGTCGGACGGATACCGCTCAATACTGTTTTCATAAAAATAATTAATTTTTCCGCAAAGGTACGGTTTTCTTGCTGAAATTCCACAATTTTGCTTACATTTGTGCTCAATATTTACTGATGGCATTAAAAGATTGTTTCAATAATGGTTTTTATTTCAAATTAATCATTTGGAGTCTGTTTTTCATTACACCGGTGTTTGTATTTGCTCAAATGCCTGTAAATCAAGAGAATAAGAAAGATTCCGCTTCTATCAAGCGCGAACAATTGTTGCAGGAAGTGACAATCAGCGCCACAAGGAGAGACAAGAATGTTACCAACCTGACCATGGGCACGGAAAGACTAAGCATTGAAGAAATTCGCTTGCTTCCTGCGATTATGGGCGAAGTGGATATTCTCAAAGCCCTGCAATTATTACCCGGTGTACAGTCGGTTTCCGAAAGCAGCAACGGATTCAGCGTTCGCGGCGGTTCGCCCGACCAGAATCTGATTGTTTTGGATAACACCGTGGTTTACAATCCATCCCACCAAATGGGATTTTTCTCGGCTTTCAACAACGATGTGATTAGTGGAATCGAATTATACAAAGGACATTTCCCTTCCCGGCACGGAGGGCGTTTGTCTTCCCTGCTCGAGGTGAAAACCCGTGACGCCATTCCGGATAAAATCAGTGGAACAGGTGGAATCGGACTTATTTCCAGCCGGTTGATGGTGGAAGGCCCGTTGGGAGAAAAAACCTCCTGGGTCGTTGCCGGTCGCCGCACGTATGCCGACCTGTTTTTAGTCTTCGCGGCCAATAAAGACTTGCGCAGTGCAAAACTTTATTTTTATGATTTGAACGGCAAACTTACCCATCGTTTTTCGGGGAAAGACAAATTGGAATTGAATATTTACAACGGCTTGGATAAAATGGGCGTTTCCATGGGCAGCTTCAATTACGGAAATACGGCCTCGTCGCTTACATGGAATCATGTTTTTTCGGAGAAGCTTTTCGGCAAATTCAGCGCGCATTTTACCGATTATAAATATGCTTTGGCATCGGATATGAACAATATGGATGTGAATTGGAAGTCCGGCATCCGGGATTGGACGGCGCGTGTCGATTTTCATCAACCAATCAATGATTTATGGGATTTATCATACGGAATTTCAGGAATTTACCACGCTTTTAATCCCGGAAAAATAAGTATGAAAGGTCTGGGTCTGGCCGATTATGTTATTAACGGAAACGATGCAATTGAATCGGGCGTTTATCTATCGAACGAACAAATATTTACGGATCGCTTTTCGGTAAAATACGGATTGCGTTTCTCCTCCTTTCACAATACCGGAAAAATTGCCCATACTTATACCGCTTTGGAACCGACTTTGGGCGCCGTGTATCAATTGACAAATCATTCTTCCGTCAAAGCGAATTATTCGCACAACACCCAATACCTGCAATTGGCCAATAATTCTTCGGCCGGTTCGCCGTTAGATATTTGGTTTTCGGCAAGTCCCAATATCAAACCCCAGAAAGTGGATTTGTATTCGACAGGCTATTTTCATAATTTCAACGACAACAATTATGAAGCTTCGGTTGAATTGTATTACAAGGATTTGAAAAACGTGATTGATTTCCGTGAACATTCCAGCCTCTTATTGAATCAGGATTTGGAAAGTGAAGTGAGAACCGGAACCGGAAAAGCATACGGAATCGAATGGATGTTGCGTAAAAATTCCGGTCGATTGACCGGTTTCGTCAATTATACCCTCTCCCGTTCGGAACGTACCATTCCCGAAGTCAATCAAGGGAAAACCTATCTGGCGCCTTTCGATAAAACCCATGCCGTCAATCTGGTAGCGACATACAATTTTTCCGAAAAGATAAATCTTTCAGCCATTTGGGTCTATGCAACAGGAATGCCTACCACCTATCCGACCGGCCGTTTTCAAATAGGCGAAGAATATTTTCCTATTTATTCGGGACGAAACGAATACCGCCGCCCGCACTACGACCGTTTGGATATATCGCTGAATTACATTCCCAATACGGATTCAAAAAAGAAATGGAAAGGCGAATGGAATCTGTCGCTCTACAATGTGTACAATCGTAAAAATCCATGGATGATTGCTTATCAACAGAATGAGGATACCGGAATTCCTTATGCCGAAATGCTGTATTTGTTCGGTGTCGTTCCATCGATTACGTATAATTTTAAGTTTTAAGGTAATGAAAAGAAATATAAACTCCCGTCATTTCGAGCAAAGCGAGAAATCCAACATGCTCCGTAGCAGCCTGCTACGGCTTATTAATAAATTTCTCACTTTGCTTACAATGACGATAATCCTCTTTTTCTTCGCTTGCACCGCCCCCATCGACATTGAAACGGACGATTCTCCGCCGGTTGTTGTAATTTACGGCGTTCTCACCGACGAATTGAAATATCAGGAAGTGAAAGTCAGCCGTTCGTCGCCTTATTTCGACAACGAACCCAATTCGGGAATTTCCGGCGCATACGTGACTGTGCGTTCATCCGACAATACCGTTTATCCATTTTTGGAAAGCGACAGCATACCGGGTTTGTATTATTCCCAATCTGAATTTGGCGCTCAAATCGGCATGGATTATTTCTTAACGGTTGAAGTGGATTTCAATATAGATGGAATAATGGATAAATACGAAGCGGAAACGACGATATTGCCTGTCCCTGCGATTGATTCATTGACGATTGAACCGGTAGAAATGTTCGGGCATAAAAACCATATTTTGTATGTTCATGCACAAGATCCGCCCGAAAAAAATTTCTATTTATTCAATGTCTTTCACAATGATTCTCTGCTAACACAAAAACTGGCCGATTTGCCGGTATCTGATGACGAACTTTTTAATGACCAATATATCAAAGGAGACATCTACTTCTTCGATGATATTTCGGAATGGGAAAAAGATACGGAAGAAACTCGGAAGCGTTCGGTTTATTTACAGCCGGGAGATAAAATAGATCTGCAACTCGGTTTGATTTCCCAAGGATATTTTGATTTCATCAACCAATGCCGCAGTGGGAAAAATGGAGAAAATCCTCTGTTCGGCGGTCCGGCATCCAACATCGCAACCAATATCAGCAATGGCGGAGTCGGTTACTTCGCCGGTTATGCCATTTCACGAAAAAGTATTGTTTTTGAATAGGTAAAAGCAAACACTTTTTTCTTTTAAACAAAACCTTATTTCCAACCGGAAGATGTCATTACAGTGGATTCAATCAATGGAGAAAGCGTATTCAAACGGTTGGATAAGAAAAATCGGTGCGATTTAAAAAGAAAAAGGGAATTCTCACGAACTCCCTAATCCAATCTTTGTTAACCTTAAATCTAATACTATTATGAAAAAACCACAATGCAAAGATAAAGGTATATTTTATTTCTACCAAACTTTTTTACAAAAATAGTGTTAAGTTTTATCAATATTGTATTAATAATATTTAAAATCATATTTTTGTATGGTATTTTCCGAATTTAACTCAGCAATTTGAGTGTATCCGTCGCAATCATGAGTTCTTCGTCGGTTGGGATAACCACCACTTTTACGAGAGAATCGTCGGTGCTGATAACGGCTTCTGTTCCTCGCACTTTCCCGTTTTTTTCCTTGTCTAACCGGATGCCCATAAACTCCAAATCTTCACAAACTGCGGTACGGGTTACCGCTTGATTTTCGCCTACACCTCCGGTAAATACCAAGGTATCAAAACCTCCCAAAGCGGCGGCATAAGAACCCACATATTTTTTTATCCGATAATTGTACATTTTCAATGCCAATTCAGCGTGTCCTTCGCCATTTTTGACGGCGGTTTCAATTTCGCGCATATCGGAAGAAACGCCCGAAACACCCAAAACGCCGCTGTATTTGTTGACAATCGTCGAAATGGCTTGCGAACCGACATTTTCTTTTTCCATGATATAAGTGATAACGCCCGCATCAACATCGCCGCTCCGAGTTCCCATCAACAGGCCTTCTACGGGAGTCATTCCCATGGAAGTATCGACGGATTTTCCGTATTTTACGGCGGCAATCGAGGCGCCGTTGCCGATGTGGCAAGTGATGATTTTCTGTTTTTCGCAAGGAACATTGAGAAAATCGCAAACCCGTTGGGATACATACCGGTGGCTGGTGCCGTGAAATCCGTACCGGCGGATGGCGTATTTTTCGTAAAGCGAATAAGGCAATCCGTATAAATAGGCATAATCCGGCATCGTTTGGTGGAAAGCCGTATCGAAAACGGCCACTTGCGGAGCATTCGGCATCAATTCTTTGATGGCGGATATTCCGTTCAGATTGGGCGGATTATGCAAAGGCGCCAAATCAATACATTCTACAATTTTCTGAATCACTTCATCCGTGATTACCACGCTGGCGTTGAATTTCTCGCCTCCGTGCACTACGCGGTGTCCTACGGCATTAATCTCGTTCAAGGATTGAATACAACCGTATTTTTTACTGGTTATCACACCCAAAATGTATTCGATGCCCGATTTATGTTCTAAGATTTCTCCTTCTAAGATTACTTTGTCGCCTGAAGGCAAAGTCAATTTCAAAAAAGAACCGGTTAAACCGATTTTTTCTACGCCTCCCTGCGCCAATATGGGGTCTGCCGCTTCCATGTCCATCAATTTGTATTTGATGGAAGAACTACCGCAATTTAATACTAATATTTTCATCGTTATTATTTACGCTTAAAAAAAAGGATTAGTTCCAACTATTTTATCATTCTCATAAATATAAAAACCTTTTCCGGAACGGATGCCAAATTGTTGTGTCCGGTAAAGCCGCCACAAGACGGGATTCGGTTTGTATTTTTTATCTCCGTATTCCTCAAACATATCTTCCATCAGGCAAACCAATTTTTCGATACCGATAAAATCCGCCATTTGAAAAATACCCAGACGCATTCCGTAAACGACTACCGTCAATTTATCAATGTCGCTCATGCTCGCCACATTTTCCATCATCATCTGACAGGCTTCATTCAGTAAAACGGACATCAATCGCAAACTGACCAAACCGCTACTTTCGCTGACTTCAATGGCCTCATATTTAATCAGTTTGGCGAATAGCAATACTTTGTTGTAAACGTCTTCCGAAGTATATACGCCTTTCACTACTTCCAACAGCAAAGCATCGGTGTGGGCGACAGGAAAATGCAGACTTACACAACGTTCCTTGTGTTTAAGTTCTGATGCCAATTCGCTGATTACAACCGTGGTAGCATTGGTTGCGATAATCGCTTCGGGCGAAACAACTTTTTCAATCGCATTAAATGCCTGTCTGCGGAGCACAGTATCCCGTTCTCCGGTTTCACTGTTGAAACGGATACATTCGATTACGAAATCGCAATCTTTCAAATCGGAATAATCCGTAGAGCCTTTGATGCGCCCCAGAATCGCTTTTTTTTCGCCGGGCGTTAGTCCCCAATTTTCAATCCGGCTGTCTAATCCGTCGCTAATTCTTTTGAAAGCGAAATCAATCCTTTCCTGATTGACTTCGATAAAGACAACTTCCAAGCCTGCCGAAGAAGTGAGCCGAATAATGTTTCGACCGTCTCTTCCGGCGCCAACCACTCCGATTTTGGAAAACAACGACTTTTTCTTGTCCTTAGAGAAAAGTCCGAATGGTTCAATGGGTTCAATGATTGTTTCTGCCATATTATTTATTTTTTATTATTCTTCATTCCAATTGCCTGATTGGCGCAAATCGCCGCCATTTTATAAATATCGTCTGCCGAACAACCCCGAGAAAGGTCGTTTACCGGAGCAGCCATTCCCTGAAGAATCGGGCCTACCGCTTCGGCATTGCCCAATCGCTGTACCAATTTATAGGAAATATTGCCACATTCCAAATTCGGGAATACCAAGACATTGGCTTTTCCGGCCACCGGACTTCCCGGCGCTTTGCTGTTGCCTACCGCAGCCACTAAAGCGGCATCGGCCTGTAATTCTCCGTCAATCAATAAATCGGGAGCGATTTCTTTCGCAATGCGGGTTGCTTCGGTCACTTTGTCCACTAATTCATGTTTGGCGCTGCCTTTGGTCGAAAAACTCAACATGGCCACCGTGGGTTCTACGCCCACGAGGTCGCGCGTTGTTTGAGCGGTAGCAACGGCAATTTCAGCCAGTTCGCGGGCATTCGGATTGGGCATAACCGCACAGTCGGCAAATACCAAAACACCGTCCGACCCGTAAGAATTATTTTGTAAAAACATCAGGAAAGCGCCTGATACAACGCTGATTCCGGGTAGTGTTTTGATGATTTGCAAAGCCGGTCTTAAAACATCGCCGGTTGTGTTGCGCGCACCGGCAATTTCGCCGTCCGCATCGCCGTTTTTAATGATTAAACAACCCAGATACAAAGGATCTTCTACCAATTTCTGCGCTTGTTCCAAAGTCAAACCTTTGCTTTTCCGCAAATCATACAGGAGATGGGTATATATTTCTTTTTTCTCGTGATCAACCGGATTAATAATCGTCGCTTTATCGATGTGGCGTAACCCGGATTGTTTTGCGAGTTCTTTTATTTCTAACGGATTGCCAATCAATATAATATCGGCAACTTCATCTTTCAATAAATCGTCGGCCGCTTTGAGGGTACGCGCTTCATTTCCTTCCGGCAATACGATGCGCTGTTTGTCGGCTTGCGCTTTTGTAATAATGCTTTGCATTAAATTCATAATAATGAGGGTTCTAAAAATGGATAATTAAATTTTTCTACAAAAGTACAAAAATTGTAATATAGAGTTTACAAAAATTGGTATTTTTTTGCATCTCGACGTGACAATTTATGTTAAAAATCATAATTATTATTTATCGCCTCAAAAAATGATTTAGTCTATTGTTATATTAATTTTTTTTTTATAATTTTGCAAAATGTTATTAATTTTATTTGTATTAATTAATTTAGTTTGGAAACATGAAAAAAACAACTTTTTTATCAGTAGTAATGGCATTTTTGTTTGTATCTTCAATAAATGCCCAAAGTAAAAAGAACGAAATTGATTTAGGAGTAGGTGTGTGGAGTTCTAACCAGATTATCGGAACCATGTCGGATATTATTGCATCCGCATTTCTTCCGGACGGAGTAGGGATGAAAAATGGTTCTTCTCCCGGAGCATTTCATGTAGGGTATAAGTATTCTTTATCCGACAGATTTGCCTTGGGGCCTGTAGTCTCTTACGATTTGAACACTTCCGAAGCGTGGGCGAACAATACAAAAACCGGGAAATTTACCAGTAGTTACTATACCTTTTCGTTGGAAGCGGATTACAAGTTTGTTAATCGGGATAAATTTAAACTTTATGCTTTATTGGGTGCGGGAGGTTCCGTTCTCAACCAAACGTACAAAGAGAATGCAGGCGAGAAACACTCAGAGAAACTGACGTTTTTTAATTTTCAGGTAACGCCTGTCGGTGTAAAATATGGAGATTCCTTTGGCATTTTTTCTGAATTGGGTTTCGGTTATAAAGGCATTTTGTGCGCAGGATTGTTTTGCCGGTTTTAAAAATCATCCAAATAAACTTTTTGTTTTGCCGGAGATGATTTTATGTTTGAGATAACGAAGGAAAAACTTTCAAGTTCACAAATTGTGACCTTGAACAAAAAGAGAGGTGGAAATTTCAAATATCTACCTTTCGCCTTTTTTATGTTATCTTTGCACTATCAAAATTATAATTAAGAAAATATTGAATCTATGTATTTATCAGAACAAACATGGAGATGGTATGGCCCTAACGACCCGGTCGGTTTGTGGGACATCCGTCAAGCCGGAGCTACCGGTATCGTAAACGCATTGCATCACATCCCCAACGGGGAAGTTTGGACGAAAGAAGAAATCCTGAAACGAAAAAAAATAATCGAAGAAGTCGGCTTGACTTGGTCGGTAGTAGAAAGTGTTCCGGTGCATGAACATATCAAAACGCAAACCGGCGATTTTCAAAAATATATCGACAATTATAAGGAAAGTCTCAAAAACTTGGGCGCTTGCGGCGTTTATATTGTGACTTACAACTTCATGCCGGTTTTGGATTGGACGCGCACGGATTTGGCTTATACCCTGCCGGATGGTTCCAAAGCTTTGCGGTTTGAAAAAGCGGCTTTTGTCGCTTTCGACCTGTTTATTTTGAAAAGGCCGGGAGCGGAAAAAGACTATACGCCGGAAGAAATCGCCAAAGCCACCGCCCGTTTTGCGCAAATGAGCGATGACGACAAACATTTGCTTACCCGGAACATTATCGCCGGTTTGCCCGGTTCGGAAGAAAGTTTTACGGTCGAACAATTTCAGGAAGCTTTAGACCGCTACAAAAATGTAGATGCAGAACGCCTGCGTGAAAACCTTATTTATTTCCTGAGAGAAATTTGTCCGGTGGCTGACGAAGCCGGTGTGCAATTGGTTATCCATGCCGACGACCCCCCTTATCCCATTTTGGGTTTGCCGCGTATTTTAAGTACGGAAGAAGATTTTGAGCGATTGGTAGCCGCCGTTCCCAACAAATCCAACGGACTTTGTCTGTGCACCGGTTCATTTGGCGTGCGCGCCGACAACGACCTGCCGGGAATGATGGAACGCTTGGGCGACCGGGTAGGATTCGTTCATTTGCGTAGCACCAAACGGGATACGGAAGGTAATTTCTACGAAGCCAACCATTTGGAAGGCGATGTGGACATGTACAATGTGATGAAACAACTTTTCCTGTTGCAACAAAAGCGAGGAGTATCTATTCCGATTCGTCCCGACCACGGACATCAGATGGTGGATGATTTGAAGAAAAAGACCAATCCGGGCTATTCCTGCATCGGACGATTGCGGGGTTTGGCGGAATTAAGAGGTTTGGAAATGGGGATTGCGAAGTCGTTGTAAATAAAAAAATTACCTATTCCTCAACCAATTTCTTCTGTAATTCTTCTGCCGAAATATTCAGAATAAATTCCCCCTTGTGCGCCAAAGAGATTTTCCCGGTTTCTTCCGAAACGATAATTACTTTGGCGTCGGTTTCTTGCGATAAACCCAGCGCGGAACGATGCCGTAAACCGAGGTGTTTGGGAATATCGTGGTTTTGCGAAACCGGCAGAATACAAGCGGCCGCTTTGATTTTTTTTTCGGCAATAATCATGGCGCCATCATGTAGCGGACTGTTTTTAAAGAAAATATTTTCAATCAGTGGAGAACTGATGGTAGCATTCAGAATTTCGCCCGTTTCGATAAATCTATCCAAGGGTATCGATTGTTGGATGACAATCAGCGCGCCCTCTTTTCGCTTGGCCATATCCATAGAAGCCATCACGATGGGCATGATGTAAGTGAGATTTTCGTCGATGTTGGTTTCCGTTTTCGATTTGAACAGTTTTTTAATAAATCCCAGCCCTTTGTTGGAACCCAAAGCCTGAAGAAATTCCCGTATCTCTTTTTGGAATACAATGACTAACAGGATAAACCCCACACTGATAAACTTATCCAAGATGGCGCCCATCAACCGCATTTCGAAAACTTGGGATACCAGAATCCAAATAGCGATAAATGCCAATACGCCCAAAAAAATGGCGGTTGTTCCCGTTTTTCTCATCAAGAGATAAGTCTCGTAAAGAAAAAAGGCGACCAATAAGATATCAATCAAGTCTTTGATGCCAAAATGAATCATTCGTTTGCGTTTTTAATTTTGTTATATAATTTCACCGCCTGCACGGCTTCTTTCACATCATGCACCCGCAAAATATGGGCGCCTTGGGTTAAAGAAAACATATTCAAAGCTGTCGTTCCGTTTAAACTTTCAAGCGGGGAAGTTCCGATTACTTCCCGAATCATGGTCTTCCGGGAAAAACCCACCAGAATAGGAAGTTCAAAGATACGAAATTCTTCCAACTTTTCCAAAACTTCATAGTTTTGAGCGGTCGTCTTACTGAATCCGAACCCCGGATCAATCCAAATATCATTGACGCCCATTTGATGCAATTGATTCACTTTTTCTGCAAAATAGAGTAGAATTTCCTGCATCAGATTTTCGTATTGGGTATATTGCATCATGGTTTGCGGACTCCCTTGCATGTGCATGATAATGTAGGGAACCTGCAAACGGGCGACTGTTTCAAACATTTTTTCATCCAATCCGCCGGCAGCAATATCGTTGATAATGGCTGCACCGAAATCTTCCACTGATCGGCGCGCCGCTTCCGCACGAAAAGTATCGACCGAAACGACGGCGTTGGGAATTTCCCGAAACAGGATTTTCAAACCGTATTCCAAACGGCGAATTTCTTCCGCTTCATCGACATACGCTGCGGAGGGACGGGAGGAATATCCACCTATATCAATGATATCTGCGCCTTCTTCAATGATTTGAATTACCCGTTCGGCAATTTCTTTTTCCGTTTGTTTACGACTTCCTTCAAAAAAGGAATCCGGAGTTATGTTCAGGATTCCCATCACTTTTGGCGATGAAAAATCCATCAATTCTCCTTTTATATTGCTTGTTATATTTTTCATACAATTGTTTTGTTGTGCAAAAGTACGGTTTTGCGGGGATATTTTATATCTTTGTTCTTTAATTTTTGTTATTTTTGCGTAAAATGGATTTATCAGCGCTTTATTCAATTTTTTTGAAATGCTCGACGGTCGCGACCGACAGCCGGAATTGCCCCGAAGGTTCTCTCTTTTTCGCTTTGAAAGGAGATAAGTTCGACGGCAATGATTATATCGGGCAAGTTTTGCAAAACGGTGCGGCTTACGCTGTCGGCGACCGAAAAGATTTGCCGGAAAACGATCGGATTATTATCGTAGATAATGTGCTGCAAACTTTGCAGCGCTTGGCCAATTATCATCGCAAGCAACTAAATGCAAATGTGATAGCCATTACCGGAACCAACGGGAAAACGACTACCAAAGAGTTGATTGCCGCGGCTTTGTCGGCTGAATTTAAGATTCTTTTTACCCAAGGAAATCTGAATAATCACATCGGCGTCCCCTTGACACTCTTGCAGTTGAAGCCCGAACACCGGTTTGCCGTTGTCGAAATGGGTGCGAACCATCCGGGCGAAATTCAGGCGCTTTGCCGGATTGCCGAACCGGATTTCGGACTGATTACGAATGTTGGGAAAGCGCATCTCGAAGGCTTCGGCTCTTTCGAAGGCGTGATTCGTACCAAGACGGAACTGTATGATTTCCTGCGCGAAAAAGGAGGAACTGTTTTTGGGAATCTCGACAATTCCATTTTGAAAGATTTTTATCCTTCTCTGAATATGATTTATTACGGAACTGCGCCGGATGCGTTTGTTTACGGACAAATCACAAATTCCGAACCCGCCTTGAAGCTGAAATGGACAAAAACACCGGAGTCATTTTATCATTGCCAAACCCATCTGGTTGGGGGATATAATTTTGAAAATGTGATGGCAGCTGTTTGTATGGCTGCATATTTTGGAATTGATAATGAAAAAATCAACGGAGCCATTGCCGGTTATGTTCCACAGAATAATCGTTCGCAAAATCTTCAAACGGATAAAAATCAATTGATTATAGATGCTTACAATGCAAATCCGAGTAGCATGAAAGCCGCATTGGATAATTTTCTCGCCTTGAACGTTTCGCCTAAGATGGCCATTTTGGGCGAGATGAAAGAATTGGGCGCATATAGCCGGGAAGAGCACCAAAAATTAGTAGCCCGTTTGTCGGAAGCAAACCTTGATAAAGTGATTCTGTGCGGCGAAAACTTCGCTGATTGCCGCTCAATCGCTCCGGAGTGGCTGGTTTTTGCTCAAATGCCGGAACTGCTGAATTATCTTCAAACGGAAAATATTTTCGGATACCATATTTTAGTTAAAGGTTCCAGAGCCAATCAATTGGAAAAGACGATTCCTTTTTTGTAGATTTTTCAATCACTTTGTTCAATAATGATAGATCAAAGTTGCGCTTTTCGGCTAATTTTACATCTTTTTTGAACTTATGTGTAAGGGTGTACGACAAATTTCCCAAAAATCTTGGCTAAATCTTACCAAAAAACAAAGGGCAGGTAAAAACTACCCACCCTTTAAAAGATTATCCATGTTATCACAACAGAGTATAATTTTACAGTGAAAAAATGCAAAAGTTAAGGTTTTAGTTGTTGCTGAGTTTTCTCAGCATTGACACACACTTGTCAATATATCTTTTTATCTGGGCGTATTATACCCGTCAAATTCTGTCTTTATAGCTTTACGGTTGTAGTTGCTCTTTCCTCAGCTGGTCTGCTCTCTTGATACACCAGGCCAAAGCGTTGGCGGTAAATACGGCATTCTGAACAAAGTTATTATTCCCTCCGAAATTTTGCCTATATATCGGAAAGTGAGTATAGGTATGCCCATTGATTGTTCTTGTTCCAATTTTGAATGGACAAATACTTTCATTGGTTGTAATCCCGTTAGAAGAGTTAAATCCGCCATCGCCGCTCCAGATAAAAGGTAGTGTAGCATGACGGAAAAGCGTCGCTGCTGTTTTATTCGATGGAACCTGACTGGCAGAAGCCATGTTTGAATAAAGCACCACCTCTTCCATCGGCAACCTATCTGCATAATAAGTTGTTGAAGCATCTTCACCCCAAACCGAACCGGCTATATTCCCGAAAGGTCCGTCCAAAATAGGATCATCATTTCGGGCATAATACATTTTCATTTCTTCGTCGTTACCTTCATAGCCTAATCGATATCTCGTACCGGCGCCAAGTCCCCCGGTAGTCGTTATATCAGGCTTGTTAAATACTTTTCTTAAAAAATTTATATTTGAGTTTCTTTGTTCGCAATACATCAGCACAATACCGCCTTTTTTCATAAATTCTACAAGCGTATCGGCTTTTGCTGCATAGTCAGTCCCGGAAGCAAACATATCTGTATTATAACCTATAATTACAATATCTATTTTCGCATAACCTGCCCGTCCATTTAATAATCTTCCAAAATTTTCTTTAGTCATATTTTCCGATACGCTACTCCTAAGACTTACAATACTACCTCCATGATCAGTGCCGCCGACCGGCACTTCATTTCTATTTGCAGCGCTTCCCAGCTGATTATCAAATCCGGCATAGCGAACAATACTCCATGGATGCGGACCAAAATTATCCTTATCGGTTATCATTTGATTGGTATAACCGGGAGAATTGCCAACCCATCCGAAATTATAATTATAGTTGACTAAAAGCTCTCCCTGTCCTTGTCCGATAGTCATTAGCCTTTTTGGAGGAATAATCATATATATGAGCGCCGTACAGGTAGCTGAGGATGATTCACTGTTGGTGGTAATGTAGAATTGTTTATCGCGGTTGTCGAAAGGCACCCCCTCTCCATAGATTCTTACTATCGGGTTATTCCCCAATATACCGCTTCCGCTGAATTTTATGCCGTCCACTTCGTTGCTTGTTATCTCATAGGTCGCTCCGTATGAGGTAGGATCTACATTCAATGTCAGTTCGATATAATGAATTTTGCCATTTGTGTTAAGCCTCTCTTCTTCATAATACTCTCCAAAAACATTTGTCTTCGAGCAATCCATCGTGTATTTCGGCCGCACCGTCATGTCTTTTACGAATATATTTTTGCTACACCCGGTTCCTGCAAGTATGTCGTGTCCATTGAATGTAATGGAAACGGGGTCGCCGGGATTGCCGGCAGGCGTAAATTCAAGGGGTGTACCGGAACCTTGTACCGTGATATAGTAGTATCCGGGCGACATGAATAAACCGGTTGTCGTGAAAAAATAACCGTTGTCATTCGTATTTGTCGCCGCATCCTTTACCGTTGCAATAATCGTGTAAGTGCCGGCTTTGGACACCTTCAAAGGAATATACATGGTGTGTCCGGACAGCGCTACGCCGTTCTCGTATATTCCGGTAAATTTCAGACTGTCGCAATTGCCGAGTTCTGCAATGGCGTTGCCTATTTTTTCCTGAAAGGAATTCCATTTTTCGCCATCCCATTGATACAGTCCCACATACAATTCTTCTATTTCATCGTCCGTAATGTTATAAACAATTGTACCTGTGTGTTCTTTGTCCAATTGAGCCTTATTACTCGAATAATTGGC
>BNXY01000058.1 GCA_025999935.1 Bacteroidia bacterium
TGTCGGAATTAATCAGCGTTACTTTCAGTTTTTCCTGAAAACCGGAATAATATGCCGGAGCAAAAGGCGTATAAGGCGGAATCAATTGCGTATATACCTGCACCGGATAGGTCATCGTTTGCGCCTGTAGAGCTGGCATTGCTGCCGTCAGTAGAAGACAGGTAAGAACGAAGTTGCGTATCCTGCTCAATATACTTTGTTTTATTGTAAAATTCCGGTTATTCATCGCGTTTTCTTTAAGGGGGTTAATAAATAATTATTTTAAATTTCCTTTCTTAATCGGGCAACCGGTATGTTTAATTGTTCTCTGTATTTAGCAACGGTTCTCCGTGCTACATCATATCCCTTGCTTTTCAATGCTTTCATCAAAGAATCGTCGGTCAGGGGCTTGGATTTGTCTTCTTCTTCGATACATTTTTTGAGTATCGCTTTGATTTCGCGGGTGGAAATTTCTTCCCCCTCGTCGTTTGTCATTGATTCCGAAAAAAAGAATTTCAAGGAATAAATGCCGAAACTGGTTTGTACGTATTTGCTGTTACTTACCCTCGAAACTGTGGATATATCATAGCCGCACAATTCGGCTACATCTTTCAGAATCATTGGTTTCAAATCGGATTCGTCGCCCGAAAGAAAGAAATTGCGTTGTATGTCAATAATTGCCGACATGGTCTTTTTTAAAGTAACATTTCTTTGCTTGATGGCATCAATAAACCATTGGGCCGAGTCTAATTTTTGTTTAACGAAACTGAGGGCTTCCTTTTTCCCGAAATCTTGCTTTCCGTCCGGTTGGGCGTATTCATTGAGCATCTCCCCATATTCCCGACTGATTTTTAATACGGGAATATTTTGTTCCGGCATACTGAAAATCAATTCGCCGTTGACGGCTTCCACAAAGAAATCGGGGGTAATGTGAGCCATCTTCGTTTCCATATTGCTTTCCCATGCATTTCCCGGACGGGGATTCAGCAAAGTGATTTCTTTGATGATTTCTTTTAAGTCCTCTTCTGTGATATTGAAAGCGCGAAGGATTTTCTCATATTGTCTTTTTGAAAAAGCGTCAAAATATTTTTCTAATATTTGAATCGCCCGGTTTCTTGCCGGTGTTTTCTCTTTTCTTTTGAGTTGAATGAGCAAGCAATCCTGTAAATCGGCGGCGCCTACTCCCGGCGGATCCATTTCACGGATAATATCTAAAATCGCTTTGATTTTTGAAACAGGCGCTTCTATACCATATTGAAAAGCCAAATCATCAGAAATGGCTTCTAATTCTCGGCGGATGTATCCGTCTTCATCAATATTTCCGATAAGGTATTCCCCGATAGTGCGGGATTTTTCATCCGGAAGATTTTTCAGATGAAATTGATTCACTAAAAATTCCTGAAATGATTCGCCTTCCGAATAAGGAATATCTTCTCTTGCATTTTTTTCGGAATAATAATTCTGCGGCAGATTGTAATCCGGGACATCATCTTCTGTTCGGTAATCGCCCAGGGATAAATCTTCCTGTGTTAAATCGTCGCCGGATTCAAATTCCACCGTTGCATCTTCAATTTCCGATTCGACAGGCGCCTCAACGGCTTCTTCCAAAGCAGGGTTTTCTTCCAGTTCCTGATTGATTCGCTGTTCAATTTCAAGACCTGTAAGTTCCAACAGTTTAATCTGTTGGATTTGCAGAGGCGATAATTTCTGTTGCTGCTTCTGTGTAAGTTGTTGCTTAATCATTTAAACTTAGTCCGTTGTTTCTTAAAAACGATGCAAATATAAGATTTTACATGCAATTAACCCAAATTTTTCACAAAATTAATTTTCTCCTCCACCGGCATTTCCGCTTTTATCCAATGAATAGAAAATCCTTTTCGTTCCATGCCTCGGAACCAAGTCATTTGACGCTTGGCGAATTGATGAATCGCGATTTCCAATTGCTCAACCATTCCTTTATAGCTTAATTTTCCAATCAGATGAAGGGTTAGATATTTGTATTCGAGTCCGTAATAAATCAAATCTTCGGCAGAAATCCCCGATTCCATCAGCGATTTTATCTCTTCCAACATGCCTTCGTCGAGACGGCTTTTCAGGCGGCGGCTTATTTTATCTCTTCGCAAATCACGGTCAATATCTACGCCGATAATCAAACTGTTGACAGGCGCATAATCCCGTTTGTCGGGTTCCTGTGTCAGATAATACTCCTCAATCTCAATGGCGCGGATGGCGCGTTGGGCGGAATCGACCTCGGTTTTGTTGTGCAGTTGCTTGTATGTTCTGAGAATTTCCTCTAATTCATCGAGATTTTTTTCTTTCAAATTTTTCCGCAACGCCGGATTTTCGGGAACATCAAGCAGCTTGTATCCTTTCAGAACCGATTCGATGTAGAGGCCGGTTCCCCCGCAAAGAATGGGCCGTTTACCTTTTGCTTTTATTCCGGCAAAAACTTGATGGAAATCGTGCTGAAATTGAAAAACATTGTATTTTTCTCCCGGTTCGCAAATATCAATTAAATGGTATGGAATTTGTTTATCCCCGACCATATAATCCGCCAAATCCTTCCCTGTCCCGATTGTCATTCCACGATAGACCTGCCGCGAATCGGCGCTGATGATTTCAGTGTCCAATTCGCGTGCCAACGCTGCCGCAAAAGTAGTTTTTCCGGAGGCGGTCGGGCCTAATATGGTAATTAAGTCATACATTATTGAACAAAGTTAGAAATTATTACTGATTAATACTTGTAAATTGCACTTTTTTAGCGTACTTTTGCAGTTTCTTATTAAACTATAAAACAAAAAAACAAAATTTTATGTATTGGCTATTAAATTCTTCTATTGGCAGAAAACTCATCATGAGTATTACGGGTGTCTGCTTGGTTTTGTTTTTGCTGTTTCACATGTCCATGAACTTGGTTTTGGTATTCTCTGCCGAAGCCTACGATATGATATGTGAATTTTTGGGAGCAAACTGGTACGCCGTCGTTGCAACCTTGGGTTTGGCCGGTTTGGCGGTTCTCCACATCGCTTACGGCACGTGGTTGACCTTGCAAAACAAACAAGCGCGCGGCGCCGACAAGTATGCTTCTTCCAACAAAACAAAGACTGAATGGGCGGCAAAAAACATGTACGTCTTGGGATTAATCATCTGCTTGGGATTGGTTATCCATTTGTGGAACTTCTGGTACAAAATGCAGTTCGCCGAACTCCTTCATTTACCGGATGCAGTATCCGAAGGTTCGGGTTTAGTGATTGCACTTTTCTCTTGTCCGGCTTATTCTGTAATCTATCTCGCATGGTTGGCGGCCATCTGGTTCCACTTAACACACGGAATCTGGAGCGCTTTCCAGACTTTGGGCTTGAATGGCAGAACATGGTATCCTCGCTTGAAGATTATTTCAAACATTGTTGCGACGATTATCATGATTGGTTTTGCGGTCGTTCCGGTTTGGTTTACAATTATTGGGTTGTTTAACTAAGTAAACGAGTGATAAGTAAACGAGTAAACGAAAGATGACAACGCATAAAGATTTGACTGATTGCTTATGGTTCACATTTTATGCAAGAAGATGGATATAAGCAAGCAATGGATTTAAATGATGAAGTAAGAAGGATGCTCGTTTCTTTAATTCGTTCAAAAAATAATGATAAATTAACAGACAATTTGATGTAAGAACAATGTAAATTTTCCCCTTTCTCGTTTACTTGTTCACTCATCAACTCGTTTACTAAAAAAAGAAAAATATGGCAACATTAGAAGCAAAAATTCCAAAAGGCCCTTTGGCTGAAAAATGGACAAATTATAAAGACCACCAGAAATTGGTGAACCCGGCGAATAAACGCCGCTTGGATGTTATTGTGGTTGGAACCGGTTTGGCAGGCGCATCGGCTGCCGCTTCCCTTGGGGAATTGGGTTTCAACGTATTGAATTTCTGTATTCAGGATTCTCCGCGCCGGGCGCACTCGATTGCCGCTCAGGGAGGTATCAATGCAGCAAAAAATTATCAGAACGACGGCGACTCGGTTTACCGTTTGTTTTACGATACAATTAAAGGGGGTGATTATCGCGCCCGTGAAGCCAATGTTTATCGTTTGGCCGAAGTGAGTAACAATATTATCGACCAATGCGTGGCGCAAGGCGTTCCTTTCGCTCGCGAATACGGCGGTTTGTTGGACAACCGTTCTTTCGGCGGTGCGCAGGTTTCCCGTACTTTTTATGCCAAAGGTCAGACCGGACAACAATTATTGTTGGGCGCATATTCGGCTTTGAGCCGTCAAGTAAACAAAGGCAGCGTGAAATTATATACCCGTTACGAAATGTTGGACGTGGTAATTATTGATGGCCGCGCCCGTGGAATTATCGCTCGCAACTTGGTAACCGGAAAAATAGAACGTTTCGCCGCTCATGCCGTAGTAATCGGCTCCGGCGGATACGGAAACACGTTCTTCCTTTCAACCAACGCCATGAACTCCAATGGTTCGGCTGCCATGCAAATTTACCGGAAAGGGGCGTTGTTCGCTAATCCGGCGTTTGCACAGATTCACCCGACTTGTATTCCCGTTCACGGAGAATTTCAATCGAAACTGACTTTGATGTCGGAATCGCTTCGTAATGACGGACGTATCTGGGTGCCCAAGAAAAAAGAAGATGCCGAGGCCATCCGCGCAGGCAAACTCAAACCTACGCAAATTCCGGAAGAAGACCGCGATTATTACTTGGAAAGAAGATATCCGGCTTTCGGAAACTTGGTTCCGCGTGATGTGGCTTCCCGCGCCGCTAAAGAAAGATGCGATGCCGGTTTCGGTGTGAACAATACCGGTCTGGCGGTTTACTTGGATTTTTCCGAAGCCATCAACCGCTTGGGATTGAAAACGGTAGAAGCCCGCTACGGCAACTTGTTCCAGATGTACGAAAAAATAACCGCGCAAAATCCCTACGAAACCCCGATGATGATTTATCCGGCCATCCACTATACAATGGGCGGTATCTGGGTGGATTACGAATTGATGACGACCATACCTGGCTGTTTCGCTATCGGCGAAGCCAATTTCTCCGACCACGGCGCCAACCGTTTGGGCGCATCCGCTTTGATGCAGGGATTGGCCGACGGTTACTTTGTGCTTCCTTATACGATTCAGAATTATCTGTCCGACCAAATCAGCGTTCCTCGTTTCAGTACCGATTTACCGGAATTTGCCGAAGCGGAAAACGCTATCAACGAAAAGATTGCCAAATTGATGAGCATCAAAGGACAACGCTCGGTGGATTCGTTGCACAAAGAATTGGGTCACATCATGTGGGAATACGTGGGAATGGGACGTACCAAAGAATCGCTCGAAACCGCTTTGGTTAAACTCAAAGAGGTAAAGAAAGAATTTTGGAGCAATGTCCGTATTCCGGGAGAGCCGAATGCTTTGAATACCGAATTGGAAAAAGCGATTCGCGTAGCTGATTTTATCGAAGTTGGATACTTGATGGCGCTCGACGGTTTGAATCGGAATGAATCCTGCGGCGGTCACTTCCGCGAAGAATACCAGACACCAGAAGGCGAAGCTCTCCGCGATGATGACAACTACGCTTACGCTTCCTGCTGGAAATATGCCGGCGAAGGCAAAGAGCCGGAACTTATAAAGGAAAAGCTTGATTATGAGTTTATTGTACGTCAACAAAGGAATTATAAATCGTAAATAACAGTCATGGAAAAAGTAATAAATATCACAGTAAAAGTTTGGCGTCAAAAAGGGCCGAAAGCCAAAGGCGGATTTGAAGCCTATAAATTGGCCGGTATTTCCGGCGATACCTCGTTTTTGGAAATGTTGGACATCCTGAATGAGAAATTAATCAGCGAAGGACAAGAACCGGTTGTTTTCGATAACGACTGTCGCGAAGGCATTTGCGGCATGTGTTCCTTGTACATCAACGGACATCCGCACGGTCCCGACAACTTGATTACCACCTGTCAGTTGCATATGCGCCATTTCAACGATGGCGACACGATTACGGTTGAACCTTGGCGTTCGGCCGCATTCCCGGTTATCCGCGACTTAACGGTCGATCGTCAGGCATTCGACAAGATTATTCAAGCCGGCGGTTATGTATCGGTCAATACCGGCGGCGTACCGGATGCGAACGCGATTCCTATTTCTAAAATCGATGCCGACGAAGCCATGGATTCGGCTTCCTGTATCGGTTGCGGCGCTTGCGTAGCCGCTTGTAAAAACGGTTCGGCCATGTTGTTCGTTTCGGCCAAGGTGAGTCAGTTGGCTTTGTTGCCTCAGGGCAAAGTAGAAGCCGCCGCCCGTGCGAAGGCAATGGTTCTCAAAATGGACGAATTGGGATTTGGTAACTGCACCAATACAAGGGCTTGCGAATTGGAATGTCCGAAAGGCGTATCTATCAGTAATATCGCCCGTTTGAACCGGCAGTTTTTGAAAGCGAAACTGAGCGATTGATTTGTAAAACTAATTCATCATTACGTTTCATAGCGTGCAGCTTATTTTCAAGTTTGCACGCTATTTTTTTGTAAACTAACGGATGATGTAAATAATATTTCAGGATCACTATTCCATTTTAACACGGTTTTTTGTTTGCAAATGAAATTATTTTTTCTACATTTGTACCGGAATAAAAAAGCCAAAAGAAACAGTTAATTTTGCACTTGAATTTTTATTTGAATATATAATTATAAATAAATATGCTTTTTCTTGAAACAAAAGAAGTTGTAAAACAATACGCAAATCATCTGGCATTGGATAAAGTGAGCGTACAGGTCAACGAGCAGAAAATATTCGGACTGCTTGGCCCCAATGGCGCCGGAAAAACCACCCTCATCCGGATTATCAACCGGATTACAGCTCCTGATTCCGGAGAAGTTATCTTCAAAAACCGCCCTTTAGCGCCGGATGATATTTATAATATCGGTTATCTTCCGGAAGAAAGAGGGCTGTACAAGAAAATGAAAGTCGGCGAACAAGCCGTTTACTTGGCGCGCCTGAAAGGTTTATCCGCTGCAGAGGCCAAAACTCGCTTGAAAATCTGGTTCAAAAAATTCGATATTCTTTCGTGGTGGGATAAAAAATTGGAAGAACTCTCAAAAGGCATGCAACAGAAAGTGCAATTTATTGTGACCGTGGTGCATGAGCCGGAATTACTTATTTTTGATGAGCCGTTCAGTGGTTTCGACCCATTGAATACCGAACTTTTGAAGAACGAAATTCTGGAATTGAAAGAGAAAGGCAAAACCATTATTTTCTCCACCCACAATATGGCTTCGGTAGAAGAAATTTGTGATGAAATCGCACTGATTAATCAATCGAAAGTGGTATTGAACGGCGATGTGACGGCGATTCGTTCACAAAATAAAAAACACATCTTTAAGATACAAACGGAAAATGAAAATTTGCAGATAGACCCCACGATTTGCGAAATCCTAAGTCGTGAAAAAGGCTATCACACCACTACTTTTCGAGTAAGAAAATTGAAGGATATTTCCAATGCGGAATATCTTTTGTTCTTATTGCAACAAAATGAGATTATTTCATTTGAGGAAGAAATTCCTTCTATGAATGATATTTTTATTCAAACGGTCACCAAAAACAACTAAGCCATGAACAAATTAGGAATTGTTATACAACGGGAATATTTGACACGAGTAAAGAAAAAATCGTTCATCATTTTGACGATTTTAATGCCGTTTCTTTTTGTAGGCTTGGTTGCAGGAATTGTTTTTCTGTCGTCCATCAGCTCCGACAACGCCAAAGTAATTGTGGTTGTTGATGAAACCGGCGAATATTTTTCGGTTTTAAAGAACACGGATCAATACCTGTTCGTTGCAGCGGAAAAAGGGTTTGAAGATTTCCGGAAAAACAGCGATGAGTCGGTTTATGCCACGCTGGTAATTTCCGGCGATTTATTAGAAAATCCGGACGCCATTACGCTTTATTCTCAAAAACAAGTCGTTAGCAGTGCGGAAACAACCATTACTTCAGCCTTGAATGAATATTTGAGCGAAAAGAAATTAGACTCTTACAATATTCCCAATCTGAAAAATATCATCAATGAAAGCAAAGTAAAAGTGAAGATGAAATCCATCAAATGGGATGATTCCGGAAAAGAAACGCAGACTTCGGCTGAATTTGCCGCAGCCATCGGAATGGTTTTTACTTTCCTGATTTACATATTTATTTTTGTGTACGGAGCCATGGTAATGCAAGGTGTGATGGAAGAAAAAACCAACCGGATTGTGGAAGTGATTGTTTCGTCGGTTAAACCGTTTGATTTGATGATGGGTAAACTGATTGGCATTGGTTTGGTCGGCTTGACTCAATTTGGAATTTGGTTGTTGGTTATTCTGGGGCCTGTGTTTTTAGGAACTTTGTTTATGCCCGACACTACGATTTTACAAGGTCTGAAACCACTGTTGGGGGATATCAATCTCATGGAAATCTGCTTTTATTTTATCGTGTTTTTCATTGGCGGTTATTTGATGTATGCCTCTATTTTTGCGGCAATTGGCGCGATGGTCAATAGTCAGGAAGATACCCAGCAATACATGATGCCAATAATGATCGTCATCATATTTGCGCTTTATGCCGGAATTTTCAGCGTCCAAAACCCGGATGGGCCTTTGGCATTCTGGGCATCCATGTTTCCACTAACTTCGCCGATCGTGATGATGGTGCGTTTGCCTTTTGATGTTTCCTGGTGGGAAAAACTTTTGTCAATCGCTTTATTGATTACCACGGTAATTCTGTTCGTTAAATTAACGGCTAAAATTTATCGTACCGGCATATTGATGTACGGAAAAAAGCCGACTTATGCCGAAATTATTAAATGGCTCAAGTATTGAATACGAAATTCATATAAGTTTTTTAATATCGTAGAGAGAAATTGAATTTTTTTCCCTACATTTGCGTGTTATTAATCATAAAATTAGTTCAATATGAAAAAGATTTTTATTCTCCTTTTTACTGCTGCTTTGATGGTTTCATTCGCAGCATGCAATGGCGCTAAGAAAGAAGCTGCACCTGCTGAAATTATTGAAAGCGAAGTGGTTGAAGAAGTCGTGCTTCCCGAAACGCCTGCTGTTCAACTTACTCCGGCTGAAGTTCTGAAAGATTTCCAAGCTTTTGTGAAAGAATATGCTGAAGCATATAACAATGTGGCGAAAGATCCTCAAAAATTTCAAACACTTGCCGGACAATTAAAACAAAAATTAACTGACATTGAAAGTATAGCAAGTAGCTTCAATGCCAAACAAACCAAAGAATACCAAAAAGCAAGAGAGCTTGTAATTCAGGTAAATAAGAGAGGTAAATAACTTAATTGTAATACCTCATGTCTTTCAGGTTTTTTTGAAGTTCTTTCCGGGCGAAAAAGATACGGCTCTTAATTGTACCTAAAGGCAATTCTAATTTTGCCGAAATTTCATTGTATTTATAACCTGCCATAAACAGGGAAAAAGGTATTTTTAATTCATCATTCAAACGATTAATGGTGAAAGTGATTTCTTTTATTGTCAGGGATTCTTCCGGACTGTCAAATTTGGAGTCCGGAAATAGATTTAAATGGGAAATATCTTCCGTCTGATCAATGATAACCTGGCTGCGGAGAACTTTCCGGTAGTTATTGATGAAAATATTCCGCATAATGGTTAATACCCACCCTTTGAAATTGATATTATCAACATATTTTTCTTGATTATCCAACACCCGAAGTGTCGTTTCTTGTAACAAATCTTCGGCGTCGCATCTGTTGGCGGTAAGCATCAGTGCAAAATTATACATGTTTTTTTGGATACTTAATATCTTTTTTTGAAATTGCATTGAATCCATAGGGCATTAATTAAGTTAAAATTTGATGGTTGCATTTTCTCCATTTTTTTATTCCGTTCAAAATTATTCTAATTCATAGTAGCAATCAAGCTATAATGGAAGGATTTGAGTTGTCGATTTTTTTGTTTTTTATAAAATTACGCAAGTAAAGTAAAGTTTTTTCTTTAAAATGTATGTTGTTACAAAAAAAATTACGAATTTTGCAAAAAAAATAATTTTTGTTTTGGTTAAAGAGAATATGGAAAAATTGCCGGCGCCTATGAATTATGAAAATTTATATAACGATTTGATCATTGAATTTAGGAAAAAAATTCCGCAAAATTCAAAATTAGCAGCTAAACTCAGTGAAATTTTGTTTCTCGAAAAAGAAGCTGTTTACAGGCGTTTGCGGGGAGAGGTTCCTTTTAAGCTTCAAGAAATTGTAGCCATAACGAATGAATTAGGTATTTCGTTAGACAATACGATTGGCATCGGATGGATTAAAAGACCGCCCTGCCAGCTACAATCCATAAACTATGAAAATCCGGCTGAAATTGATTATATGATGTTGGAAAATTATGTAGAAATCCTTAAAGCAATGGCTTTTGAACCTGACGGAGAAATGTCGATGGTTACTAATTTATTTCCACAATCGCTTTATCTAAAATTTAAGTATATTAATCGGTTTTATTTTTTTAGATGGCACTACCATCATTTAATGCTCAATCAACCCAAAACTTATCAAGAAATTGTTTTTCCGAAAAGATTGGAAAAACATATTGAAGCCGTTTCCATTGAATCAAAAAATATAAAAACAAGCCATTACATTTTAGATGGTCAGGTTTTCCAAAATTTCATCAACAACGTCAGATATTTTTATAGCATCCGCTTACTGAAAACGGAAGATGTTTCCAATATCAAAAAAGAATTGTTTCATTTTGTGGATTATATGGAAGACTTGGCGGTTTCGGGTTACTTTGAAGGAACAAAAAACAAGGTGTCTCTGTATATATCTGATATAAGCATTGATACGAACTATAGTTATATGGATTCTCAAAACATTCGATTTTCGCTGATTTGGGCGTTTCTTCTCAATGGCGTGAGCACGTATGACGAAAAAACGCTCGAAGTGATCAAAACATGGATTCACTCAATCATCAAAACTTCGACTTTAATATCTGTGACCGGAGAAAAGCCAAGAACTTTGTATTTTGAAAGGCAACGGGAAATAATAGAAGAATTGTGAACAATAGAAACACTTTCACTGATAAAAAAGAGGTTGTTTCAAAAGAATGCAAATGACACAAATTTTCGCAAAAATATATTTTTAACAAAAAATTGTATCTATCTTATTTCAAATAAATAAAATTTGTGCTGATTTGCGTTATTTGTGTCATTTGCGTTCTAAAAATACTTTTGAAACAGCCTCTTTTTTATCAGTAAAAGTGTATTTATTTCATTTCAAATACCCGATAAGAATGAGGAGGAATGGTAACTGAGAAATTGTTTGTCGGAGGTCCGCTGGGGCGGAAAAATCCAAAACCGCTTGGGGCATTGGCCGATTTATTAATGGTTTCTCCGGAAACAATATCATGGATGGTTTCTTTTCCGTTTTTCAACAGTACCCGAATGGTTACCGGTTCATCCAAAAACGACTCTACGATAAACGTGCCGTTGTCATACGCAAACAATCCCACTTTGGCAGGGCCTTCGATACGCAAATCCAAATCGGAAGTTAAAATGTTCCGGAAATTATTCAGTACGCTTTCCGGTAAATCATATAGATTTCCGAAATCATCCGGAATTGTGATTACATAAAGATTTCCCTTGGAATAAAGCGCTCTCAGCACCATTGGATGACCGTTGACACCCTTTCTCAAAGGACGACCGGCGCTGGAGGTTTCCCAAGCATCGTTCGTGTGGTACCAAACCCTCGGAATCAGAATATCTTTGGTCAATTCGCCTTGTCCGAAATCGTTAACAAGAACCGGATCGCCGACCGTAACTTCTGCAATTTCCGCAATTTTTTCAGGAATCGCTTTCAATAAACCGGTAGTGATAACCACATCGCCGCCTTTTTTCAGTTGCGCTTTGATTTTACTTACCAAATCCTTATCGTAAGCGGCTTGAGCGGTTAGCAAAACCACTTTTTGATCCGTTGGAAATTCGTCGGAATACATATCCATCGGAAGGCCAATCATGCCCAGATAATTTTGCAAAAAGTCTTCTCCCAATGAGTTATACGGTTTGTAATTTTTGATGCCGATGGGTTTCCCTAATTTATAAACAAATTTATCGATTGTTTCCAGCGAAAGACCTGCCGGGCGGGCAATGGTAGTCGGATTGACTGTTTTTCCATTGGCTAATTTTATCGGTTTTTGCATTTCACTCCAACTGAAACTGCTTTCTCCCTTATCTTGCCAAGGCGTTTTGAAAGCATCCCTAAGCGCAACACCCAAAAGTTGGCTGTAGTCGAACAAGGCAATTTCAGGGGCTTTGGCAAACATGGTCAACCAAATTTGCTCCACATAACGGTCCATACCCATGCCTACGCCGCCGCTATCTACCCAACCGCCAAAATTCCGGTTTTGAGAAATATTCTGGAAATAGCGGATAATATTGTAACTCAAATAATTTTGTAAATGCTGTGCGGAAGAAGGATCGCGTGTTTCCGTTCCACTCCATATTCCGTCAAATATTTTGGGGCCTTGGCTGAGGTCAAATCCCAAACCTTGGAAATGATCGTACCAATTCGGATATTTGATGATAACTTTTACTTTGGGATTTACCTTTTTTGCGGCGTTTATTACCAAATTTTTACCGGCTTCGGCCATCAAATCGTTCCTGTATTTCGTCCAACTTTTATCTCCTTTCGCCTCAATTTCTATATCCGATTTACAGCTGGTAAAGAAAAAGTCATCCAAAATAAAGTCGTCAAAATATTTGGCTGTATGTTCTGCTATTTCCAGAATATTTCTCAAAACCGGAATTTTGGCGGTTGGGTAGATAGCGGCGGCGTAGGCATGGGT
>BNXY01000059.1 GCA_025999935.1 Bacteroidia bacterium
GCGGTTTCGGCGCTGTATTGTCGTCGAGCAGGATTTTTTTCTCGCCGCTAATTACCAACTGATGAGTTGCCTTCAATTTTCCGGCTTTCTCATTTTTAATGTTTATTGTAGGGTTGGTACAAGATGCCAACAAAATAACCAAACTTAGATAATATTTTTTTTTGTTCATTATAGTTAAATTTTAAATTATAAAACAAGAGAGCGTGTTAAATACTTGACCTTCAAAAGCAATGATTTAATCACGCTCTCCTTCATTAATATACAATACTTTTACATTTAATGAGTAATGTTATCTAATAGCTTCAAGTCTTTGAAATTATTCAATAAGCTAACTATCAATATCCTTTAGTACTGTCACAATCATTATCAGATCCACCTGCATCTGGAAAGCAATTTTGAAAATATGAGCATTTCCCATTATTTATTGGAGAACTATTACATTCCGCATTAGCATCCGTGGCAACAGATACTTCCAACAAATTGGTATCTCTCGCATTTTCACTTCTGCTCAAAGATACATTAACCACTAATACAGTCATGCAGACTGCAACGCAAGCTATTTTTATAAATATTTTTTTCATTTGAATAATGTTTAAAATTAATTATTTTTTTTAAATTGATTTTGAACGATTTTTGCTATATTAATAAATTGTTTCCCCCTTACGGGGATCGCCATTTTTGCAATTTAAAACCAACCGGAGAACCCAGATATTTCTGTAAGATTTTTTTCATTTCCGCCTTGATTTCATCAATGGCGGTTGATTCGATTTTTACCTCTTTATTCAGTAATTCAGTGGCAATTGCTATTGCTTTTTCTGCCTGCCCTGTTTCATCGTATAATTTGGCCAACAAGTATTTAGGATAAAACCGGCTTGGATTCATATACCATGCCCTCAGATATGCCTGTTCGGCTTTACCGGACTTTTCCTGCGCTTTGTAACTATCGCCTAATGCCGTATAAACAACGATGTTCGGGAAATACTTAACAGCTTGTTGCAAAATTTTAATAGCTTGTTCATGTTTTCCGGCTAAGTTCAAAGCTTTCCCGTATTGGGTCAGGTAATCGCCATTGGTTTTTAGAACAGACCATCCCTTTTCGTAGTAATTCAGGCTTTCTGCATAATACCCTCTTGTATGTAGTTGATAAGCTTGTTTCCAATTATTACATGCAACTCGATAAATGGATAGATTTACGGTGCAGATGATAATAATGCCAACCGAAAAAACAGCCAAGGTATATTTAATCGGCGCTTGTTTTTTTATGAATATCCATTCTTTTTTCCCTTCTGCCAGCGTAGAAATACAAGCCAGATAAGCAATTAAATTCGCTTTGATGGGCAAAATCTGCGCCGGATAGGAAAACAGGGCAAAAACAGCGATTCCACCAATGCCTGCTTTTGCTATCCATAGCAAATTGTTAAAACGCTTGTTGGTCACACGAAAAGCATACGCTAAAATTGCCAACAGCAACAGCAAACCAATTAATCCATTTTCGGCAGTATGTTGTAGAAACTCATTGAAACAATAATTTGTATCGCCTGCCACCATAGCCTCCGGCGAATCAGGTGTCTGCTCAAAATAACCGGCTTGTTCATTCATGTAAAAAGTCTTGAATCGGTCAAATCCAACACCGGTCAACGGATGATTAGCGACCATGCTCAATGTAACTTTCCAAATTAACAATCGACCATTGGCCGAATCGGTTTTAAATCTGAGAAGTCCAAATAAGCTCGCCCCTATAATGCCGCAAACCAACAGCAACACAATGCCGCGCTTCAACCACGAATATTTTTTTAGCCACAGCCCCACAGGATAGCGTATCATTAATATCATCAAGGAAGATACAATGACAGCCATCCATGCCGCACGGGATTGTGATGCAGGCAGAACCATCAATATGGCAATCAGCGTAATCCCTGCAATCCAATTTGCAAGGTCTAGTTTTTTATCAATAATCGGAAACGGATTAATTTTGAAGATATATAAACCCAAAGTAACCGGAAAAATACTTGCCAGATAACCGGCAAAGGGGCCGGGATTAAAAAAACTGCCGGACATCTTGAATAAACTGTGATGAGACGGATAAAATCCCCACAATTGCAAACTGCCGTATATCGCCTGAATAGCGCTACCAATAACCATTGCCGCCAGCAATATACCACACTTGGATGGCTCTATTTGCCGGAGCACAATATATAGAAATATCAAACCGTAAAATTCCAATAATCTATTGGACAGAGGTATTTGGTGTATCAGACCATTCAATAGAATATAGACTGCCCATATTAATAAAATACCATCCATCTTGCTGAACTGTATCCGGGTAGGAAAGAAAACAAAAGTTTTAAGCAACAGCAAGAGTCCGGCAACAAGTATCAAGTATAGGAAAAAAAACATTTTGCCGCTTGTTAAATCCTGTATTGACCCATCACTATTAATGGATGGCAACAAGATAAACAACGTTGCCGTCAATAGGGTCAGCAATTGACCCGGAAATAGTATGAATAAATTCTTTTTCATTATTACCAAAATACTTGCTTTCCATCCTCATAAGTAAAAACCCGTTCTTCCTGGCCTCGGGTTTTATCGCGCAACCAATACAGGGCATTGGAAGGAACACTTTCATAAATCAAAACTCCACTTTTATCACCTGTCCTTTCCCCTAAAGAAATCACTCCCCTGTCCGAAAAATAGAGCAACTCATAAATATCCCCTTCTCTGATATTGTTATCGTCATTGCGATACAAATATTCTATTTCAGTCACAGTTGCTGCATCTTCCAATGCTAAGCCAACCCAAGTCTTATGCGGTGCAGTTGAATCAAAATAAGTAACCGGATCTTTGTCAAATACCGCATATTTTGACCAGTTTTTCTGGTTGTTGGAAGATCCTTCCGTTCCAATAACATTCCCTGCCAATTCTTTACCGGAGGATAAAAACCGGATTTCTGCCATATTGCAATGGCCGTCCGGTGCGGAAAAATATCTTAGATATTTAAATTTTTGCGTATTTTCAATCGAAACAGAATGATAATACATGTCCAATTCTGTTGTCGTTGTGTATAACGTAATTGCATCGCTAAAATCTGCTTTGTTCGCTCCTTGAAACAATCCACCCACCGAACGGTGTTTATATTCTTCAATCCAATGAGGTACCGGATATTTTCTACTTAATTCCATCTCTTGTAAGTTTTCCATTTTTGGTTTCAAAAAACGAGACTGACCATTTTCTAATATAATAAACGGCAGAGATTGGAGTGTGAGTTTTTCATTCTGGTAACAAAGCGGGTAATAAACAATATGGGATTCTAAATGATTAAAAATAGCTTCACCTTTTATAATTTTGCTACAGGTTATGGGTATCCATGTTTTATTATTAAAAACCCCCAGATAAAGTAGATTTCCTTTCTGTATTTTCTTGTCTATCTTAATTGAAATCGGCGCTTTGTCAAAATATGAATCGGAGACATCGACTATATAACCGTCATTCAACACAGGTGGTATTTTTTCCGTTTTATAATTTTCCGGAATGGATGATGGCTGTTTTCCAAAACAAATACGATAGACTTTTCCTTTTTTTCTTTTATTCTCTGGTTCCTGAAAGAGCGTATTTTGATACAATTCTAAAGGAATGCTATTCCCGAATTGGTCTTTCATATAATTCCAGTAATGGTGTCTATACATCATATCCGGATTTTGCAGGATACAATCAATTCCGGAAGGTATTCCTACGGCTCTGAAAGCATAAGTTGCGTAGTGAGCTAACAATCTGCAATCGCCCACCCGACATGTCAATAATGAGAGTGCTCCTACATATTCATTCAATACTTCATTGTCAAATATCCATCGTTGATTATAAATTGTATCGTACAACGTCTTTGCAACTTCAACGGGATCCTCTTTTCCCAATAATGAATCCAATATGGGTTGAAACTTTTCATAATACGCCTTTCTCCAATTCTCCAAAGGCTCATTCCCTATCCGATAGGGCAATATTTCTTCACAGAACCGATCGAAAGACATGAATTTTCCCCAAGGTTTTTCTGTCCAAACCTGAAAAGCTATTTCTATATTTTCAATCAGATATTCAGCGGTAATGACATGAGAATCATAGACTTTCTCAGAATGAGCATTGACCGGAAGAGTATATTTGTCCGCAAACTTCTCTGCGGCAACTATCCTGACATGTACACTCGTTACCGGATAATCATTTCGTATACCAAATGTTTTTATAGAAGTTTTTATGGAATCTATGTCTTTCCCTGAAAGTGAATAATAATTCGGCATGTTCTCTATTAGGAAGCAAGCCGCTTTGTATTTCAGGCTGTCTTCTGTTTTTTGACTGTAATGTTCCAACACTTTTTCCAACTCCGCCCGGTTTTCTCCGGCAAATTTTAATGAACTTTCCAGAAAGTTCTGATTTTCCTTTTTGCAAGAAAAACAAACAAACAAAATAGATATGAAAATAAAAGTATTGAATTTCAATTTCATAAGTAATAGATAAAAATTTACAACAAAGTTAGCGAGCATTAATTAATATTTCGCTTAATATTTCATTAATATTGCAATTAAATATGATAAATTTATATGATTATCCGCAACACCCTTTTGTTTATTTCAAATTTTCTTTATCTTTATAAAATAAATTTTGCAAAAATATTTAACTAATTATAACTGCCTGAAAAGTATTGATACCTGAGTAGTTACCGCATATTAGATTAATATGTAAATATAACTCTTTTTTTGTTCATCAATACTTATAGAACGCAAAGAGGCTGTCTGAAAGAAAATTCAGACAGCCTCTCTTCGTCCATTATTCGTTTTTGTTTTTAATCCTCCAACTTCTTATACCAATTGGTATAAAGAATAATTGATGTCACGATAACAATCATCAAGCCGATTCCGGCGTAAGTAAATTCTTTGCAAACCAAGTAGATAGGCGCTGCTACCAAGCAGGTTTGCCAAAGGATGCCTACAATCACATTGGTCAGGTCGCGACCGAAATGGGTGTTCTTTTTGAAATTCGGGTCTTCCGCTTCCACTTTGGCGTTAATGGACGCCCAGAAACCCCAAGGACGGGTTTTCTTGTAGAAATTTTTCAAGGCTTCTTCGTCGGTGGGAGGAGCAGAATAGGTTCCTGCAATGCAACCGATAACGGAGAAGATGAAAATGATCGGGAAATAATACAAGGCGTCTTTGAGCAATACCCAGTTGCCTTGCAAGGAAGCAACCACAGCCTCATTTCCGAATACCAACGGGAGAATCAACGCCGGAATCATACCGCCTACCATACCCCAGGCAAAACCTTTGGAATTGAACCGCCACCAATGCCATTTCAAAATATTGGCGGCAATGTAACTGCCATACAGCGCGTTGGTTACCCATTGCAATATCTGATCTACATTTTGCGCCATTACCCCAAAGAAAATACTAACTACCACCATCACAAGGCCTACTATATAATTGGCGTTGGTGGATTGTTTCGGACTGGCATCGGGTTTGAAATATTTGATATAGATGTCGTTAACGATATAAGCTTGCGAAGCGTTCAGCGTTCCCGCGAAAGTTGACATGAAAGCAGCCAGAAGACCGGCTACCACAACGCCTGTTAAACCTACCGGAATCCATGGATGTTTAACTACTGCGGGCAAAATCAATTCGGCATCCAGCGCTCCGCTTGCATCTCGGATGTCCGGCATAATGTCTTTGAAAAGGATGATTCCCAAAACGGCTATCCCTGCAATCATCATATAACGAACCGGCATCAGCACAACAGAGACAAAACCGGACATCAAAGAGGCTTCTCTCGGACTTTTGGTTGAAAGGATTTTTTGCATATCGTAGGTAGGAGCCGGGCCGGCGACAGAAGTCAGAAAACCTTTCAGCAACACCATTCCGAAGAAGAAACTGAATATCTGGTAAATGGATGTGTCGATGGCGGCATTGAACTCAGCCAGCGCCCCTTCCCAGTGAATACCCAAGTGTGCGACACTCGGCGACATCCATCCTGCCGGCAGAATATTGGTAAAAGTATCCGGCGTGAGATGCACGATTGCGATGATGCCGATAGTAATGGCAGCCAAAGTCATGATGGCATATTGAGCCACATCCGCCCATACAATCGACATCATACCACCCATCAAAGCATAGAATACGGCAAAAAGCGTAAAGACAATCCCCCAGATATGAGGAACATAAGCATCCGGTACTGCAGCAAGGAACGGAAATACCGCTTTGAGCGGCAGGAAGATTTCGATGAATTTACCCAAGCCGATAAATCCGTAAGCCAACATGCCCAGACAGTTGATAATCGCAAAAACAACGATGATGGTATGTGAAATATTGGCTCCTTTGTCTTTCCCGAAACGGAAACCAATCCATTCGGCGCCGGTAGAACAATTGGAACGCCGCAACCAAGCGGATAAATAAACCATCAGGAAGATTTGGTTGAACACCGGCCATACCCAAGGCATGTAAATGCTTTTTAGTCCATAGAGTACGGTAATGGCTACCAACCAAACCGTTCCGGATATATCGAACATCCCGGAAGCATTAGATAGACCAAGCATATACCAGGGAATTGATTTTCCCCCCAATAAATAGGCTTCAAGATTTTTGGAAGCTCTTTTTTTCAAATAAAGCCCAATGAAAACAAGAAAGCAAAGATAGAGCACAATGATTGCGATATCTACTCCGCCAAGTAAGACTTTTCCCATGATAAATTAGATTTAAATATTTATTTTGTTATTAACTCCATACACATACGGGCGTTGTGGTAGGGGCATTTCCAAAATCCGGCCTTATCGTCGCGCCGGTTTTGGGTTCCATCGGCAGATGCACTCCATACCCATTCGCCGTTTTCTTTATCTATAATTTGTTTTTTGATGTATTCCCAAGTGTTTTTGGCAACCGTTAAGTATTTCTCATTGCCTGAAATCAGGTAGGCGTAGGTTGAACCCACAATCGTCTCTGCCTGAATCCACCAATGACGGTCGGTATCAACATGTCCTTCATGCGTTTTTTCGTAAATCATGCTGCCGTCCGGTTGAAGTCCCTCGTAAGAGGCTTCTACAATTTCGATGGAAAGTTGCTTTACTTTGTCGATTAAGACGGTATCGCCCAACACTTCGGCGGCCTCAAAAAGCAACCAAGCGGATTCGATGTCGTGACCGTAAGAAATAATATTGTATTTCGACACCCAATTCCTATCGAAGAAAAGTTCTAAATGTTTGGTTTTTGCACTGACGATGTGGTCGCAGAAATTATGAATCAACCGGGTTTGCGCTTCTACCAATTCCGGCGCTTTCCATATCCGCAACAGGTTGGTATAAGGTTCCAAGATGTGCAGATGGGTGTTCATGGATTTGGGTGCGTTGGCGTCCCGTTCGCTTAAGCGCATGTCTTCGATGGTTTGCCAATCTTCGGTTTGCGCTTCGATATAGCCGCCAAATTCCGGATCGTAGGCGTGTTTTTCGATAAGATAAAAAAGACTTTTCGCCACTTCGAGCGCTTCGGGCTGACCGGTTGCGCGGTAAAATTCAGAAAATCCATACAAGGCAAATCCTTGTGCGTAAATCTGTTTGCGAGGATTGACGGGAGCGCCTTTATAATCCAATTCCCAATAGATGCCGCCGTTTTTCTTGTCGATAAAATAGTCCGAAATGTATTGGTAAGCACGTTTGGCGATTTCCAAGTATTTCGGATTTTTTTCGAGGCGATAAGCCGCCGAGAAAGTCCAGAAGATGCGGGCATTGAGCACCGCACCTTTATTCGCTGTTTTATGCAAACCTTCTTCTCCGTCGATGCGGCCGTAGAAACCGCCCTGTTCGTGATCCGGCATTTTCTGTATCCAATACGGGAGAATATTTTTCGTTAGTTCGCTGTGTAATTCGGATTTCAGGGTTTGCATCATAGTAACTCCTTCAATTTTTGCTTGTTCTTATCTACTTGTTTGATAATGGTTTCGACCGATGTTTTGGAGCGACCGCCGTCTGCCGGGGTATTGAAACAATAGTCAACCAATTTTTCAATGGTGGAAGTGGCCACGTGCATCCGGGTATCGGAAGAGGCGTAGTAGATATAGACTTTCCCATCGTCGTCGGCAATCCATCCGTTGGTAAACAAGACATTGGATACATCGCCCACCCGTTCTTTGCCTATGGGAGCCATGAAATGACCTGCCGGTTCGGCGATAACTTTCGATGGATCTTCCAAATCGGTCATGTAGAGATAGAGCACATAACGAAGTCCGGCTGCGCAACCCCGAACGCCATGCGCCAGATGCAACCAGCCTTTCCAAGTTTTGATAGGGTGGGGGCCTTCTCCGTTTTTCACTTCTTTAATGGTATGGTATTGGCGGAGATTGATAATTTTTTCGGCTTTTACTTCCGCGTTTGTCATATCGTCAATCAAGGCCCAGCCGATGCCGCCTCCGGAGCCTGCATCAATGAATCCGTCTTGCGGGCGGGTGTACAAGGCATATTTTGCATGTACAAATTCCGGATGAAGCACCACATTGCGTTGTTGTGATTTGGATTTCAAGTCTGGAAGCCGTTCCCAGTTGATTAAGTCTTTGGTGCGAACGATGCCGCAGGAAGCGGTTGCAGATGATAAATCGCCCGGTTCGGCAGCGGGGTCTTTTCGTTCGGCGCAGAACAAGCCATATACCCAGCCGTCTTCATGGGCGGTCAAACGCATATCGTAAACATTGGTTTCGGGGTCGTCCACATCCGCAAAAGAAATCGGATAATCCCAAAAGCGGAAATTGTCGATGCCATTGGGACTTTCGGCGATGGCGAAAAACGATTTACGGTCGTTGCCTTCCACGCGAGCCACCAATATATATTTATCTCCCCATTTGATAGCGCCGGAGTTGAAAGCGCCGTTGATGCCGATTCTCTCCAACAATTCGGGATTGGTTTCCGGGTCAAAATCGTACCGCCAAATCAGCGGAGCATGTTCGCCCGTTAAAATCGGATTTTTGTAACGATGGTAAATCCCGTTGGTTTTTCCCTTTTTCTTGTTCTGTTTAGTCAGTAATTCTTCCTGTTTTTTGAAGAGTTGTTTTACTTTTTTTGTGTATTGTTCCATTTTTATAGTTTTAAGTTGCTGCAAAGATACAAATTATTTTAAAATTTGGCTAATTTTTTTTGAGACGCTATATTTTCAAAAAAAAAAGTTGAGATGTCTTGTTGTTAAAAAACGCTTGTGTCTAAAAATGGAAAAATCAACAACAAATTCAAGCAATTTTTGCTATAAATCCAATTATTTTTGCTATTTTATGAAAAATAATATTTGAATTTGTTTTTTTATGAAAAATAATACATATATTTGTGCGGAATTTGACAATGTTCATTTTAACACACACGATTATGGATTCGAAAAATTACTGCACAGTATTTTTAACTGCGGTGAAACAGATATTTAAAAATACCTGTTCACAAAGAAAGTACTTTAAAGGGGGCTTGTTCAAGCCTGTCCTGACAATGCTTTTTACTTGTTTACTCTTTCTCCCGTTTACTGCAAAAGCGCAGGATACAGCTTTGGTATTCGGCTCCAAAGTTTTTTTCTTCCAGACCGACAGCGTACAGTTGAAGCGCGACTTCAAAACCAACAAGCAGGTTTTCGACGCGCTGGATTTCCTGCTGAACATGCCGGAAATCTATAATCACATCGACAGCATATTAGTTATCGGCGCCGCTTCACCCATTGGCACGGCGGAGCACAACCGCACCCTGTCGATTGCCCGCGCCAAAGCAATGGAAGTATATATCATGTGGAAACATCCCGGTTTCGACCGCAGCCGCATCGATGAAAAAGCGGCGGGCATCGACTGGGAAGGTTTTCAATACATGGTCTCGGAAGACGACCGCGTGCCGGACAAGGGAAAAATCCTTTTCCTGCTGGGCCGGACTCGGAATGAAAACCAACTGCTGCAGGAACTGCGCAGCCTGCCCCCTGCAACGCAAAAATATCTCAAGGCAAATATTTTTAGCCGACTGCAATATGTGAGCGTTCGCTTTTTGATGGACGACGGCAGCTATATCCCGTCGCTGACCGGTAGCCCTCTTGGCAATTTTCTCAAAAATAAGGACAATAAAAACGCGGTAAAGCGCGATACGATAACCGTAAACAATACGGTAACCGTAAACAATACAGTCGTAGTACGTGATACGGTGGCTGTTCAGAATACAGTTGTTTTGCGCGACACGGTGGTTTTGCGCGATACCCTTGTTCAGGTTTTTCCGGTAAACAGGCCGGCGCGGGTGTTTGCCGTTAGTTCCAATTTGCTGTACGATGCCGCTTTGCTTCCCAACCTTTCGCTGGAGCTTGCCTTCAACCGGCAGTCCCTGTTGCTGCAAGGCGCGTGGACGTGGATGGATACCCGCTCGCCCAATTATTGGAGCTACCGTATTCAGATGCTTTGGGTGGAAAACCGCTATTGGTGGAGCGACCGCCCACAGGCCCTGACCGGATTTTTTACCGGCGTTTACGGCGCGGTGGGCACTTACGATGTCCGTTTGTTTCCCAAAGGGGGAGAACCCTGGGGTTCGCTCAGCAATTTCAGCTATTCGCTGGGCTTTACCGGCGGCTATTCCCTTCCGCTGTCCCGCCGGTGGAACCTGAATTTCAACCTTGGAATCGGCTATTTGGGCGGGGAATACAATGAGTATAATCACAGTTCGTGCGCCGACTGCTACCCCAAGCGGAGTACGAAGCAGCGCAGGTATATCGGGCCTACACAGGCCGCAGTATCAATTGTTTATCTGATAAAAAAATAAGTAAATGAACCGCGTTATCGGCACATACATTGGCCTGTTGCTCCTGCTCTGCTCCTGCGAAAACCGGGAACTGAGTTCCGACGATCCCTGTGATGATTTGGCAGCTGTCGAGGTCGTTATCCATTGGGACGGCATCGACCCTGCGGACAAACCGCAGCAGGGGATGACTGTCCATCTGTTTGCCCAAAACGGCCTGCAAGGCTATAAACGGGCCAACCTTCCTGTGGACGGCGGACGGATGAATATACCAAGGGCAATTCCCTATATCCCGCTCTGTTACGATTATTACGGCAACGATTATATTCATTTCCGCAACGAAAATAATTTGGATTTGTTTGAGGCATACAGCGCGCCGGCCACCGGCCTGTACAATGCTTACGGGCCGAACAGCGCATCAAACCGGGCGGCTGCGGGCGAAACGGAGGAAAATACCGTCACCGAGCCTTATCCTTATAACTTTTTTACGGTGCGCAACGAAGATATCTTTACCGTCCTGCCTGTTTCCGGACAGACGCAGTACCTGCATTTTTATCCGCAGAACGTGCTCCGTGAGTTTACTTTTTTGATTCGGGATGTGGAAGGCGTAGAGAATATAAGCAGCGCCTCCGGCGCTATTTCGGGCATGTCTTCGACCTACCGGATGGGCGACGGCGCGAAGGGTGTCGTTCCGGCTACCGTGCTGTTCGGCAACCGACAGGGACGGGTAACTTGGGCGGGCGATTCCATTACGGGCGCATTTTGCACTTTTGGCCCCGCCGATATTGAGCATTTTCGCAACCGGCTTACCGTTGGGGTTATTTCTGTTGCACGGGGATATTATTTTGGCACTTGGGAAGAAACGGTGCGCGAACAGATAGCGGGCGCACTGGGCGAACACGGAACTTGGGAAGAACAGTTGGCTTGGCGGCTTCAAAACGAAGGATATGATATTGTGCTTCAAAACAACGGGCGGCTGGTGATTCCCGACGAACCTGGCGACGGCACCTTTATCGTGGACGTAGGGGACTACGACAATGTGGTGGTGCCGCTGCCGCTGAGGTAGGGTCAAGCCCGCAATGACAGGTTTATTTGGACTTTATTTTGCAAAATTAGTATAGTGAGTTTTTATGTATTATTTTTTAATTTAATTTTTTACAGTGAGTTTTTAGGTTTTTATTTTTTAATTTAATTTTTACAGAAATGAAAAAAAATCTTTTTTATTTAAGTATGCTTGCAATTGCGTCGATAACAGTCAGTTGCAGCAATGACTTCGAAGAAGGTCAAACGCCGGCCGTTAACAACAGCGGTCATGCAATTAAGTTTGATTCCTGGGCAAACAAACAGCTCCGGGCGGCGGCTACCAAAGCCGAAGATGTTACGGATTTTGCCGTGCTGGTTACGGATACTACCACTGTCCCGCCGGCAGCAGACCCGGTGCTTATCGACGGTAAGGTCGTTACCGGCAGCAACTCGGCGGGCTGGACTTACACGCCGCTTGCCTTTTGGCCGGAAACAGCCGAGGTTAATTTCTTTGCTTTCTCTCCGACGGCGGCAGTGGGTATTGACAAGGGTGCAACAGAATTGGTGGGTCAAAACGACGCACCAACAGTAGCAGGCGATCCGCCAACCCCGGTAACCATCAAATACGAGTTGCCCACTACGCTTACCGACCAGGTGGACTTGCTGGTGTCCCGTCATTCCGGCACTTATGCTGCTGAGGGCGCTACGGGGGTTACCTTGAATTTCCGCCATGCCCTTTCGCGCGTCCTGTTCCAGATCAAGAGCGAAAGTTCGATGGATTTTATCGTGTCGAGCATCAAGTTGAAAAACCTCAAGAGCAAAGCTACGCTGGATTTGAACGATGTGCCCAAGGATACGGACCTGTTCCCTTACCCGACCGACAA
>BNXY01000060.1 GCA_025999935.1 Bacteroidia bacterium
TTATACTCAAAGCCATACTAATAGATACAAGTAAAATATTAATTAGCAAAGGCATACATATACCCAACAACAGGATTTTTTTTATATGCGATTTATATAGATAACGATAAAGTTTATACATTAAAATCAGAATTTAGCTGTGTCTGTGGAGAATATATGAGTTGTAATTCATTCAAGAAACCATATTTCACTTCTTCGTTTGGAAAACCTAAGCGATATTCATTAAATAATTGATCGAAGTCTTTGATAGTCAGATACCCTGTTTGATAAAGCAATGGAAGCGGATTGATATCACCGGCACGATAATCGGCAATAGAAGGTGCGGCAATGGTAACATCGTTTTCAAGATCGGGAATATCAAAATTGGCTTCTTTGAGCATCTTAACAAGAAAAGTCGGCGTACCGGTTGCAAAATCTTGAATACCTATCGGTAATTTTCGGCTGAAATCCATATTATTTATTGATTGATAATTGCAGTTGTGTTGCAAAGATATATCTTTTCTCTCAATTAACCAAACTGCCGAATTAGCTATATAAACAGATTCTCTTTACTTATGCGAAAATAATCGCGTTTTTGCCAATTCCTCGTATTCCGTTCCCGGTTTTCCGTAGTTGCAGTAGGGATGGATGCTGATTCCGCCACGGGGAGTAAAAACGCCGGTTATTTCAATGTATTTCGGTTCCATCAGGCGGATTAAATCTTTCATGATGATGTTGACACAATCTTCGTGGAAAGCGCCGTGATTGCGAAAACTGAATAAATACAACTTTAGGCTTTTGCTCTCAACCATTTTTATATCAGGGATATAGTCAATATAAACAGTTGCAAAATCCGGCTGACCGGTAATTGGGCATAAGCTCGTAAATTCAGGGCAATTGAACTTTACCCAATAATCGTTTTCCGGATGTTTGTTTAAAAAAGTTTCCAAAACTTCCGGAGCATAATCTTGTTTGTATTCGGTTTTTTTGCCCAATAGGGTCAAATCTTTTGTCTGATTCATAATTTTTAGTTTTTAGTTTCCTCATATTGCCTCAGTCCTTCGTTCCGCAGTTTGCAGGCAGGACAATGTCCGCAACCTTCGGCGATAATGCCGTTGTAACAAGTTAATGTATTGTTTTTTACAATATCAAAAACGCCTAATTCGTCGGCCAAAGCCCAAGTTTCCGCTTTG
The DNA here is from genome assembly GCA_025999935.1 of Bacteroidia bacterium. Classification (GTDB taxonomy): domain Bacteria; phylum Bacteroidota; class Bacteroidia; order Bacteroidales; family Azobacteroidaceae; genus Azobacteroides. Next base: position 1,173 of record BNXY01000060.1, read on the forward strand.
CTCAGCCACATGAGCGGCGTATGAATGATAAATTGTTCGTCCATTGCCAGATTGAGAGTTGTGTTTGCCGAGCGGATAAAAGTGTCGCGGCAATCGGGATAACCGCTGTAATCGGCTTGGGAAACACCGGTTACGATGTTTTGGATACCATGCGAACGAGCGATGACTGCCGCAAAAGTGAGAAAAAACAGGTTTCGTCCGGGTACAAACGTATTGGGATAAGTGTCTGCCGGTTTTTCCTGATCCATAATCATTGTGTGGTTGGTCAGGGAGTTGTCGGCCAAAGTACTAATGAATCCGGCATCCAAGACTTGAAATGGGACACTCGCTTTTTGGGCGATTTTCTGGGCGATTTCCACTTCGAGCGAATGGCGTTGTCCGTAAGTGATGCACAATGTCCTGACTTCCTTGAAGTTCTTGATTGCCCAAAACAGGCAGGTCGTTGAGTCTTGTCCGCCGGAGTGCAGGACAAGCGCTGATTGATTGTTTTGCATAATTCTTCGTTTTTTACGTGGTTGCTAAGATACACGATTGTTAATTATTTACTCAGCCAGAGCAAGGGGTCTAATTTCGTTTTTTCTTTCCAAACCTCGAAATGCAGCAAAGTGTTGCCTTTTTCTCTGTCTGTGAAAATTTTCCCCAGCGACTGACCGGTTGTTACTTTATTTCCTTGTTTTACATATACTTCATCGATATTGGAATACAATGTCAGATAATTTCCATGCCGGATAATAATAGAATTTTTCAAGCCGGGAATCGTAAAAATTCTCGTTACTACTCCTTCAAAAACCGCTTTAGCTTCATTGCCCGGCGTGGTTTCGATTTCGATTCCATTGTTATTCATTCGTATCATGGAAACTTCCTCATGTTGATATGCGCCAAACTTGCCGGTAATTTTATAATTTCCTTTCAAAGGGAAGGGTAGTTTACCTTTGTTATTGGCAAAATTAGACGATAGCGTTTTTTCTGCCGGAGTCATGGCATATCCGCCTTTTACTTCTGCTACCCGTTTTTCTCCGCCTTCCGTTGTTGCCGCTTGGGCTGCTTTTTCGGATTTGGCCACTTCCTCTGCAATAATTTTTTCGATTTGCTGATTCAGCGCATTGGCTTGTCGCTGTTTATTCGTCAGTTCTGCCTGCAATTTTTTCTTATTCTTTTCGAGCGATTTAACTTCCGCTTTTTTCGTTGATTCTTCGCGACTTAAACTGGCTTCTTCCGTTTGCCGCTCTTGCAGAAGCGCTATTTTTTCGGATTTATCTTTCTCTAAATCGGATTTTTCTAAGTTGATTTGATTTTGTTTTTCAGAAATTTCTATGGCTTGTTGTTTTCGCCAATTGGAATATTCCTTTAAATACCGAACACGATGGAAAGACTGGGTAAAATTTTGAGCGGAAAGAATAAATAATAAATTATCCTGTCTGTTTTTATGGGAATACATTTTCCGGATGGACTGGGCGAAATCCTCTTTTTTTGTTTTTAGATTTTTTTCTAAGGTTTTGATTTGCAATTCTTTGAAAACAATCTCATTGTCCAAAGAAACAATTTCACTGTTTAAGAGGCTGATAACTTTCTTTCTGGCGATTATTTGTTGGCTAATAAGCGATAAACGGGACAAGGCATTGCTCGTGGTTCGTTGATTTTCGTTCAACAATTGATTGGTTGCTTTAATTTCCGCTAAAGTGGCAAGCCTTTCCTTTTCCAAATTCCGAACGCTTGCCGGTTGTTGAGCCGGTAAGGAAAAAGCGATAAATAGCAGCAGTATAAGCAATTTGTATTTCATCAAAATGATTGTATTAGTCTGAGTATTTGTTCGATAGTCAGTTGATTATATTTCGCGGGTACGCTGGCTTCCAAATCAAATTCCGTATTGATATCGACACTTGAAAACGACAATCCCATGGTAATTAAATCATTCGGAATGTTTAGTTCCATGTTCATTTTCATTGGGAATAACCGCCTGTTGGACGTTAAACCGAAATTCAGGTATGTCCAACTCATATTCACTTTTTCTTTGTCTTTATACATCTCTGTTTTGAGAATCCGGCTACTGTAATCGCTCACAAAATCATAATTGATTCCTCGGCTGTCTTTGCTATTGAGGTTTACTGAAAATTCATCTTCTTTTATTTGAAATGCAGGATAATCTTCCAAGCCAAATGTCTGTTTTCCAACGATAAACAATTGGTTGGTAAACAAAGCCTGCAAACTGTAATAATCAAAATCAAAATCGGCAATATGGTGAAGAGTTTCCATGGATTCGGCAAAATACTGTTTGTTAATCCGGTCAATAATAATAATTTTGTCGGGCGTAATGCTGATTCGGGCAGCTTCGGTTCCCAATAGAGGAACGCGCAAAGACAGTTGGATGATTTTATCTTTTATAATTTTTAATTGCGCATCGACTGCGGTATTGCTATTTTTTGCTCCGGCTTTCATACTGAACCGCAGAGAAGACGAAAAAGTTTTGTATTGAACGGATTGATATTGAATAGATTCTATGCGTTCATTCTTGCTCATTTTTGCCAAAGCGATTGACGTTGCCGGTTGGTTCGTTTTACAGGAACCAAGCAGCAATAAAATACCCAGAAACAGAATCGGCGAAAATTGTTTATTATTTCGTTTCATAATACATTTTATTTTCTATTTTCTTCCGAAGTAACGATTTATCTTCTTCTTTATCACTTGCCTCCAAGGCTTTTACCCATTGTTGAACCGCTTTGTCCGGATTTCCTGTTTGAAAGAGAATATCTCCGTAATGCTCCAAGATATCGGCGCTGTTTTCTCCATCGTTTGTGATGGCGCTTTCGATGTAAAACTTGGCCAAGGAATAATTTCCCCTTTGGAACAATACCCACGCATAAGTGTCTATGTAAGTGGCGTTTTTGGGTTGCATCCTGATACATTTACTAATCATTCTTTCGGCTTGGTCTAAGCGCACTTTATCCAAACTGAGAAAATAGGCGTAATTGTTCATGACAAAAATATTATCTTCGTTGTATTCCAAAGCTTTATCATACGATTGGTAGGCCTCTTCCTTTTGTCCCAATTGATGTTGCAAGTCTCCGATTTGGCCATAAAAAGTGGAAATCATGGGGCTGTTTTCAGGTGGAATATAGGCTATTCCTTCTTGAAAAATGTTCAAAGCTTTTGGGTAATCCTTTTTTAGATAGTATGCCGAACCCTTGTAGAAATAAAATTCGGCGGCATCCGGAAAATGGATTAATGCCGCATCGCTGAAAGAAATAATCTCATCCGGATTGTCTTCTTTGACCGCTATGCTCAATAAATTTTGCCAAGCAATAACGTTTTCCGGATTGGCTTCCGTAACCACCTGAAACTGAAATTTAGCTTCCGCCAATTTATTTTGTGAAAGCAGAAACTGCGCGTACATCAAGTTTAGTTCCATTTCTTGAGAATGTTGTTCCATAAGGGTTTCAAACAACGCATTCGCCGAATCTGCATTTTTATCCCTGTAAATCAGGTTGCCGATATATCTTCCCAATATACTGAGTTTCGTATCCATATCCAAACCGGAATTTTTCAGAACGGATTCTACTTCCCGGCTTGCTGCTTCTTTGTTTTCCGTTTTTTCATAATAAGTAATCATTGCAACAATATAATAAGGGCTTTGCGGGTCGATTTTGTGCGCTTTTTCATAGAAAATCAATGCTTTATCCGGCTCATTTTCATTTAGATAGAAATCGCCGATAATGATTTGGTATTTCGCTTCCATTGGAAATTTGGCAGCTAACTTTTCAATTTCTTTCAAAGCATTTTCTTTCTGCTCAACGTTCATGTATAATTTGTATTTTTGTAAAGAAAGCGCTTCGTTCATTCCTACATTATCTTCGAACGCATTTAAGGATTGAATAGACTTATCTACTTGATTTATTCTTAAATACAAATCGCTAAGATAAAAATGCAAATCGGCTTTGGACGGATTTTTGCTTGCCAATTCTTCATACAGTTGAATGGCTTCGGCAAAATTTTCGAGTTCCCGGTGGATATTTGCCAAAGAAACTTTGTATTCAAAATTATCCGGACTGTACTTTACGGCTTTCTCCAAAGCATCGACAACCAACGAATCCGCATTGAAAAAAATGTAATAATTGGATATTTCGTACAAAGCGGACGAAGCGGTTGAATCAATTTTTAGCGCATATTGCAAAGCATTGAAAGCATCGTTGTGCTTGTTGTTTTGCTTTAAGCGCATGGCTTCCAAGAAAAAATAGTCGAACTTTTTCCGGTTTTGGTAATCTTTATCGGATACAATCGTATCATTATCCGCAAATACTTGCAGAACAATCAATAAGAAAAATAATATAGTAGTTGTTTTCTTCATGTTTTATGCTCCCGTATGGCCAAATCCACCGGCGCCGCGGACAGTTTCATTCAATTCGCCGGTTTGTTCCCATTCCACCCGTTCATGTTTGGCGACCACCATTTGGCAAATTCTTTCACCATCGTTAATAACAAAGGGTGTGTTGGAAAGATTTACCAAGATCACTTTTATTTCTCCGCGGTAATCCGCATCAATGGTTCCCGGAGTATTGACTAATGAAATACCGTGTTTAATGGCCAAGCCGCTTCTTGGACGAATCTGCGCTTCATAACCCACCGGAAGTTCGATGAAAAGTCCGGTGGGGACTAAGGTTCTTTCCAAAGCGCCCAATGTGATGGGAGTGTCGATATTGGCGCGCAAATCCATTCCGGCAGAATGGAGCGTTTCATACGCCGGCAAAGCGTGTTTCGATTGATTGATGATTTTTACTATCATTGTATGTTGTAAATTTTCTACAAAATTAATAATAAATCAGGAAATAGCAGTAATTTGGGTTTCATATTTCCTAATAATGGTATATATCCAGATTAAAAAAACAATCATAATCAATGTTCCCGTCATGGAAAAAAGTAAAATTCCCAACTGGAAGTTCATAAAATGAACGCCGGTATAAAGCGCAAGCCAACGCAAAAGTAAATAAATAACTTCCACCCACAAAGTTTTGTTTTGTTTTTTGAAAACAATAAAGACAGAGTAGAGCGGCGCCGTTGCCAGCATCAGGAACATCCACGGCAACAAATACCGGAAATAAATACCGGATTCTTCCCATATTGCCCCGAAAATAAAGCTGAATAAGGGTTTTGCAATGAAAAATGCAACAACGAATAGCGGTAAAATATACAAGAAAATACTTTTCCAATAGGTTTTTAAAGTAGGTAAAATTGATTTCTTTTCCCTTTCATAAGTACTTATATTTTCAAAAAAAGTAGAGAAAAGAGAGTTGGTAAAGAGGCTGATAGGTGTATTCAGAACGAGAAAGGACAAAGAAAACAAGCCCAATTTATCCTCAAATATACTGATTAAATAAAGGAAAGGGAGATTGGTCGAGAATGAACTCAAAAAATTACGCCCCAAATTGAATATTGGAAAATCTTTGTATTGCCAAGCTGCTTTTTTTTCATCTACCCATTTACCGCGTAAGGCGCTTATACTGAATTTTTTCAAAGAAGAATAAGGGAAAACGGCGGCAATTAAAGCAATTACATTTGAAAAAACTAATCCTATTCCGGTAAAAGAAAAGAGACCCAATGCCAAACGGGAAAGCGAGTTTACGCTATTTTTAACAACATTGGAATAAGCTTGTATTTTGAATTTTTTCTTCCGTACGGCTAAATTACTCAATAAGAAGAGTAAACCACTGATAAAGACTGTAAGAGGGATATAATACCAAAAGTCGCGGATGGCTTCCATCTTGAATAAGGAAAAAACCGATTTCCGGAACAAAGCCAACACTATAAATAAAACCAAGGAAAAAAAGAAAAGCCATTTTAAAGAAAATCCCAAAAGGTCGGAAGTTTCTTTTTTGTTTTTTGCAATTACCAATGATTCCTCGTAGCGCCCTGTTCCAAAGATTGTTAACAAGGCACATACACTGGTAAATGTGGAAAATAATGCAAAATCAGCGCCCGAATAGATGCGTGTCAGAATGGGGTAAATCAATAGTGCAATCGCTTGTCCCAGCACATTTCCACTCAACAAAACGGAACTGTTCCGGACAATTTCGGACTGAAACAAGGATTTAAATGATAACCTTTTCATAATAATCTGCAAAATTAATGAAAAACATTGAAAAGTCTGCTGTTTCCCTAAAAGTGGCTAATTTTTTTTCGAGGTACTATATTTTCAAATCCCGCAGGATTATTGTCTTTACGTCGGAGACGTAAAGACAAACGAGGTACGGTCTCCATTTTTGGAGAGAGGCACGTCATTGTAAGCATTGAAATCTCCGAAAAAATCGTCCATACAACAAACGCAACCAATAAACTCCCTGCACCGAAAATGAAGCAATACCACTTGGGAACAATCTCTGTATTAACAAACGAAAAACTATTCAGAAATAAAGTTCCTAAACAGAGAAGAAAGAAAAAATAAACCTGCTATAATTTTAAAAAAATTTCTCATGCGCATATTTTTAAGTCTAAATGTACGCCAAAATTAAAGAATGTTATTTTGAATGGTTTGCAATTTTAGATATTTGATTGCGAATTTTAGATAAAATGGTAGATTTAAGTAAAATATTGACATTTATTAATTGTTCATTGAAACTTGTTTTGTAGTTATTATCTTTTTGTGGTTAAAATGAGGCTGTTTTTTTATCCATAGACGAGTTGCGGCAAGTGAGCCAAAATGAGTTGAGCAACTCAGAAACAGTGTGTTGCGACAACTCATTACCTCGTTTGTCTTTAGAATAATCCCAATTCCAATTGCGTATATTTTTTTTCAGTCTCTTCCTTGGCATGGCTGATTCCAAATCCCAATAAACGGACAGCTTGCGCCGATAAATCAATTGCTTTCATCATTTCCCTGGCGACCGGCCACATTTGCTGAAAATCAGTAATTTTTTGCGGTAGAGTTTTGCTTTTTGTGATAAGTTTGAAATCAGCATATTTCACTTTAATTGTAATCGTTCGTCCGTAAAAATTTTCTTCATTCATCCGTTCCATCACTTCTTTGGCTAAATGGTACAATTCTACAGTCAAGAGGATTCGATTGTCTTTGTCTTTCAAAAAAGTGGTTTCCGAACTGATTGATTTGGTAATGCGGTTGGGTTCCACTTCCCGCTCGTCAATTCCGCGGGCATTCTGATACAAGCTATACCCGGCTTTTCCAAACAATCGTACCAATTCCGTTTCCGAACATTGTTTCAAATCATAGCCGGTAAAAATATGATTTTCGTGCATCTTTTGCGCCGTGACTTTTCCCACGCCATAAAATTTTTCTATTTTCAGGGTTTCTACGAATTTTTCCACTTCTTCCGGATGAATTACAAAAAAACCGCTGGGTTTCTTCCAGTCGGAGGCGATTTTCGCTAAAAATTTGTTGACGGATACGCCCGCAGATGCCGTTAATCCGGTTTTTTCAAAAATCTTTTGCTGTATTTCTTTGGCTATCAGGCTGGCGGACGGATTATTTTTGTGATTGACCGTAACATCCAAAAACGCTTCGTCCAAAGACAAAGGCTCAACCAAATCGGTGTATTCCAGAAAAATTTTCCGGATTTGTTCGGAAACTTCGTGATAAACCTCAAAGCGCGGCAAAACAAAAATCAGTTGCGGGCATTTGTTTTTCGCCGTCAGGGAAGGCATGGCGGAATGAATGCCGAATTTACGCGCTTCGTAACTGGCGGTAGCGACCACACCCCGCGCTTCGGAATAACCTACCGCTACCGGTTTTCCGCGTAATGCTTCGTTATCTCTCTGTTCCACAGAAGCATAGAAAGCATCCATGTCGATATGGATAATTTTTCTCACTAATTATTTTGAATTTTCACAGCAAAATTAAGCATAAGTTTTGTTATTCTATTGTTTTATTAAGCGATAAAGAATATATTTGTACTCGAATTTATTTAATTATCTAATACCTAATATTTATATGCAAAGGAGAAATTTTGTCAAAGCTGTTGCAGCATTAGCCGCAATACCCGCAGTTCAGGCGGTTGCCTCTCCGCTTGAACAGAACGCAAAGTCAAAAAAAGAGATTTATGAATGGCGCATCTATACCTTGAAAGATTCCGGAGCCGATTTTGATGCTTTCCTTGCAGGAACACTTGTTCCGGCATACAACCGCTTGGGTGTAACCGTAGGCGCTTTCTCGCTTTTCAGGAAAGAAGAAGTTGAGAAGCGGCATATCTTGTTTATTTATAAGGATATTTCCGCTTATCTTCACGTAAAACACGCCATTTGGGAAGATAAAGTTTTTCGCTCAGCCGCACAAGTTTTCTATGATGCCACAGCGCCTAAACCCGCTTATTCCAATTACGAAGCCTATCTCTGTGAGGCTTTCGACAAGATTCCCGTGCACCGCAATCCCGATAAAGACCGTACTCTGCTCGAAATCCGTATTTACCGAAGTCCCAATGAAGAAGCCAATCAACGAAAAATGCGCATGTTTAATAGCGCTGAAATTGACCTGTTCGACAAAGTAGGCATCAATTCCGTGGCTTATGGCGAAGTTTTTGCTGGGCCGCGCAATCCGGCAATCATGTATCTAACATGGTACAAGGACGAACCTACGCGCGCCGCCGCATGGAAACGTTTTTCCGACAGCGACGAATGGAAACGCATCAGCAAACTTCCGGAGTATGCCTATACAGCGACCGACAATACCAGCACTTTTTTGGAGCCGTTGCCGTATTCGCAAATATGATTTTTCGTGGAGAAAACCATTAAATTATTATTTAAAAAAGAAAAGGCTGTCTCACGACAACCAATCTTCATTGTTAACCTTAAATCTAATACCATGAAAAACACAGTACAAAGGTAATATATTTTATGTTATAAAACATAACTTTTCAGCATAAAAAATGTTAATTTAATCATTTTTAACTAAATTGACATCAATCGACCGAAAGGACTAATCCTTTAATATACTCTCCTTCAGGATGATATATGTTTATTGGATGATCGGCGGGTTGTGTCAGTTGATGGAGGATTTTTACGTTTCTTCCCGTCTGCGCTGCCGCACTGAACACCGCCAGCCGGAAATCTTCCTTGCTGACCACCTGCGAACAGGAAAAAGTGAAGATAATTCCACCGGGTTTTATCTTTTCAATGGCGGCCGCATTTAATTTTTTGTATCCCTGCAAGGCATTTTTTAAGACTTTGCGGTGCTTGGCAAAAGCCGGAGGGTCTAAAATAATCAAATCGTACCGGTCGCCCATTCTTTCCAAGTAGCGAAAAGCATCGTCCGCAAAGGATTGATGCCGCGGGTCGCCGGGAAAATTCAGCGCGATATTTTCGTCGGTTAGGGCAATGGCTTTGGACGAACTATCGACCGAATGGACTAATTTTGCATTTCCTCTCAAGGCATAAGCCGAAAATCCGCCGGTGTAGCAGAACATATTCAGCGCCGTCCGGTCTTTGGCGTATTTCTCCAACAAACTCCGATTGTCGCGTTGATCGACAAAAAAACCGGTTTTTTGTCCTTTTACCCAATCCACCCGAAATTGCAAACCGTTTTCTTGTGCAATGCCGGAAACGTTTTCTCCGCCAAGCAGATAACCGTTTTCCGCTTCCAAATCGGCTTTGTAAGGAAGCGTTCCTTCCGATTTGTAATATATATTTTCGATGGAATCGCCCAAGGTTTCTTTCAGGGCTTCCGCCAATTCATAACGCGCCACGTGCATACCGGGCGAATGTGCCTGCATCACAGCCGTATTGGCATAAATATCCACAATCAGCCCGGACATATTATCGCCTTCTCCGTGAATCAAACGGTAGGTGTTATTTCCCGGTTTATCGGCCAAACCCAATTGTGTACGCATGCGGTAGGCCGTTTGTAACCGTTTTTTCCAAAAATCTTTGTTGATTTCTTCTTGTTGAAAACTCAATATGCGAACGGCGATAGAGCCGATTTGGCAATGGCCGAGCGCTATAAAGTTTTTTTGAGAATCATAGATTTCCACAACTTCCCCTTCTTCGGGTCTTCCGTCGATGTGGTGAATGGCTCCTGAAAACACCCATGGATGAAAGCGTTTCAGGGATTCCTCTTTCTTTGGATTCAGATGGACTTGTTTGTAGAGCATAGTTTTTCGTATATTTTCAGGCATGCCCAAGCATCGAGGGCAGCATATTTTTTTTGCGCTTCGGATAATGTTTCGGCTTCCCAGTTGCTCAAGCGTTGGCTTTTGGAAATTTTTTTTCGGAAAAGCAGGGCATAGATTTTTTGCAGGCTGATGTCTTCGATACCGTATCCGGGCGCCAGTTTTTGTAAATCGATAAATCCCTGCGGGGTAAATTGTAACCGCCGGTTCATACTGGTATAGTCATCCTGTAAGGAAAGACCGATTTTCAGCATGTCCGGATTCGACAACAACCTTATCAAAGAGGGTGTAAATCCGATTTTATTCAGCCGGAAAAGAAAACAATGGTCGTTGGTTGACAATTGAATCAAAGCCACACTATTGAGATTGCCTTTTCTAAAGTTGGGGCGTGTTTCGGTATCAAATCCCATAAACTTAAATTTAGATAAATACGCGGTGGCTTTATCCGAGTTTTCGATATTGTCAATGACATGAATACGCCCTTTAAATTCTTCAATATCCAAGGCTGCAATTTCTTCTTTTGTAATGCTTCTCCCCACTTTTATGCGATAATTTCTTCTTTATACTGAATGTAATGAAGTGCACGTAAAGCATTTACCAAACGTTGCCCCCAATAATAACTAAAATTTTGAATACATAAAACCAGCGAATCGTTCATCGTTTCTGTTTGTCCGTTTTTGAATTCGGCGATAAAGTTACCTAAATCTTGGTAAATATCCGCTAAATCTTCAGATATTTTAACGGCAATGGGCGAATCGCTCAATTTAATATCCGG
>BNXY01000061.1 GCA_025999935.1 Bacteroidia bacterium
TTGCAAGTTTTGATAATTTGCTGTGCTTTTGCAGATTTACAAATCAACGGCAGATTTATCAAGAAGAGTTGTTTATGAAAAATTGGAAGGTTTGTCTTTCAGAGAATTTTTAAAATTTGAAAAAGTGGGCGATTTTCCGGTGTTTTCCCTTAATGAAATCGTTGAAAACCACCAAAATATCGCTTTCCGGATGACGGAAAATGTGAAAATAATGCCTTTGTTCAAAAAATATCTGAAAAACGGCTATTATCTTTTTTACAAAGAGGGATTGCAAAATTGTTGAATTTAGTTTCCTGCAAAAACAAAACGATTGGCGACCTTACAAAGCCCGATAAGGTATTGCTTAACAACACTAATTTGTCCTATTTGTACGGCGAAAATGCAAACATTGGCAGTGCAAGGGAAACATTTTTTGTTAATCAGTTAAGTGCCGTTGCCGATGTTATACTTGCACCGCAGGGAGATTTTATGGTGGATAACTACACTTTTGAAGTCGGCGGAAAGAGAAAAACTTTTGACCAGATAAAAGACATTCCAAGCAGTTTTGTTGTAGCCGACGATATTGAAATAGGACATAAAAACAAAATCCCGCTTTGGCTGTTTGGAATGCTGTATTAAGAAAAAAAATGACAAACACCAGTGCCTTAGTTTGAATGAGCTATTATGACAACAAAAAATAAAATAAAGTATTTTGAAAATCGAGAAGATTGGCGAAAGTGGCTAATGGACAACTTTGACACCGCCAATGAAATTTGGTTTGTGTTTCCTCATAAGTTGTCAGGTAAAAAAAGCATTTTATACAATGATGCGGTTGAAGAAGCCCTTTGTTTCGATTGGATTGACAGTACGATAAAATCACTTGATAAAGAACATAAAATTCAGCGTTTTCCCGACACCTATAAACGTATCCGAATTGCATACATTGAAGCAGCGAGGAAACGACCGGAAGAATTTGAGAAGCGGTTAAACCACTTCATAAGTAAAACGAAAGAAAATAAAATAATAACAGGATTTGGCGGAATTGAAAAATACTATTCAAAATAAAATGCTGCACCTAACAACTTGCGGTTTGGCGTCAGGCGAAGTTTAGTTGCGGCTTGACAGTTTTCATGCGGACTTCGTCCCGCCCGAACGCCAAGCCGCCGGACGTTGTGAGCAAGCGGTTCGACAGCGGGCGGTGCAGGTATTCAAACAGCATACGAAATTGCCGAACAAAATTTTATTCCCGACGGAAACAATCGTATCATTCTCGGAACTGATGGAGATTTTAATGTTGGCATTTCCAGCAAGGAAGAATTGGTGGAATTTATTGAGAAAAAACGACAAATCGGAAAGTGTTGCAATGGTAACCGTAAATCCTGCATTTACAGCCGAATACAAAATCGCAATAACAGCATATTCGTTCAATTCCGGTTACGATGTTGGGTATTATGGACTGATAATTTTTCACGAGTAAAAAGGATTTCTTAGAAAAAATATTGTACCTTTGTAGAAAATTGAGATATTATGCAAGAATCAATTATCATACGCAATTTCGGTCCAATTAAGGATATAGAAATTCAAAATATCAGCCCTTTTACCGTTTTTATTGGAGAATCAGGAAGTGGAAAAAGTACGATTATGAAAGTAATTGTGTTGTTTCGTTGGATTTATAAATGGGTAAATATTCGCTCGTACCTTAAATACGCCAATATATCAAAATCACCTTTTTCATTTGATTTTAAAGCATTATTGAATGATAACGGTTTAATCGAATATTTGAAAAATGATACCGAAATTATTTATAAGAAAGGCGAAACGACAATTCACTACAAGAACAAACTTGCAACCTCGCCGATAGTACCACAAGAAGAGTTGTGTTTGGAAAAAATGTGTTTTATTGCAGATAAAAGAAACATTATACCAGATATTCTTGCAAATAAAGTAAGTTTGCAATCGGATTTCTATTTAAAAGAAACATTAGACGATACACTGTTATCTCTCAATAAAATAGTTCAATTAAATATTGATTACTTGGGGATTAAATTTGTGGCAAAAAAAGTAAATGGTATTCCAAAATATGAAATTGAAAATATCAATAACACCGAAAAATACGCAATAAATCTGTATAATGCTTCTTCGGGTACTCAAACATTAGTGCCACTGTCTGTAGTCGTTGAGTATTTCTCAAAACACTATAATTTTAAAGATAGATTTAATGATATTGTATTTGATTATATGCGCCGAAATGACAGTTTAAAAGATTTTAAGGCAACTCAAAATGTTGGCGATATAAAACACAGAAACATTCACATTCATATAGAAGAACCGGAATTAAGTTTGTATCCCGAAAGTCAGCGAAGTTTGATTAACTTTATTGTAAACCGTTGTTTTGTAGAAAAGCATAACGATTACAATATGACAGTTATGTTGGCTACTCACAGTCCGTACATTATCAATCAGTTGAATTTGTTGATAAAAGCATTTGACAAGGGAAAATTGATTGAGGGTGCGAAACTGAATTATGATGATGTCGCTGTTTATCAAGTTGAAAATGGGAAAATCAATGATTTGAAGATTCAAAATGATAGATTGATATATACCAATCCTTTGTCAGATACCATTAACAATATATATGACGAATACAGTGCATTATGATAGAAGAATTATTGAAACGAGATTTTGTGTGTTTTTACAACAAGAATCCAGAAAATGCCATACCCGAATCTACTGTTAATGTGTTTTATAATTCATTAAAAGATAGTGAGTTTGAACTGACTGACACAAACGGAGGTCTTCCGTCTGGTTTGCATTAAATTCGCTGTGCGTGACACCCGCGCCTGCACTCATTACCTGCACTTCGCTCGACCGGATCACACTGCCGTTTCCCATACTGTCCCGATAAATCGCCGTATAAAGGAAATGAATCCTTTCCGGATCATAATATCCGGCAAAACTAAATGTGTGGTGCGTATCCAACCAACCATGGTTTTTGTGCCCTCGCGTGTCTGCTTTGTATAAAACACACATTATTTCAGCATCTCCTCCAATTTAATCAGTTCGTCCCGATATTGGGCGGCTTCTAAAAATTCTAATTTTTTGGCGGCGTCCATCATGGCTTTCCGGGTCTTGGCGATTAGTTTTTCCAAGTCTTTGGATGTCATGTATTGAACCACCGGTTCGGCTGCAATACTGACAGATTCTTTTTCTATGTAGGCTTGGGGTTCGGCTTTATATTCAGCCTTGACCAAAGTCGATTGGGTGTTTCTGACGATTTGTTGCGGGGTAATGTGATGTTCTTCGTTATAACGCAACTGTTTTTCCCGTCTCCGGTTGGTTTCTTCGATGGTTTTCTGCATACTTTCCGTTATCTTGTCTGCATAAAAAATGACTTTTCCGTTGATGTTGCGGGCGGCGCGTCCTGCCGTTTGAGTCAATGAGCGATGGGAACGCAAAAACCCTTCTTTGTCGGCATCCAAAATAGCTACCAAGGATACTTCCGGCAGGTCTAAACCTTCCCGCAGCAGATTTACGCCGACCAATACATCGAAATATCCCTGCCGCAGTTTTTCCATGATTTCAATGCGCTCCAAGGTTATTACATCCGAGTGGATATAAGCCGTTTTAATGTCCATCCGGGTAAAATAGGAATTTAGTTCTTCCGCCATTCTTTTGGTCAGAGTGGTAACTAATGTACGCTCGCCCTTTTCTGTCCGGCGGTTGATTTCTTCCATCAAATCATCAATTTGGTTCAAACTTGGGCGGACTTCAATTACCGGATCTAACAAGCCGGTGGGGCGCACTACTTGTTCCGTTACTACACCTTCGCACATTTGTAGCTCAAAATCGGCAGGTGTTGCGCTGACAAATATTTTCTGAGGAGTAATCGACTCAAATTCGTCGAAATTCAGCGGCCGGTTGTCAATAGCGGCCGGCAGGCGGAATCCGTATTCGACCAAGTTGATTTTGCGCGAATGGTCGCCTCCGTACATGGCGCGGATTTGCGGCGCGGTCACGTGGCTTTCGTCGATGACCGTCAGAAAATCTTTGGGAAAATAATCAATCAGGCAGAAAGGACGGCTTCCTTGCGAACGTCCGTCGAAATAACGGGAATAATTCTCGATACCGGAACAATAACCGAGTTCGCGAATCATTTCCAAATCGTAAGTTACCCGTTCGTACAGTCTTTTGGCTTCCTGCATCTGTCCCATATCGTTAAAAAAACGGACTCTTTCGCCCAAATCCAATTCGATTTGCACAATGGCTTGATTGATTCTTTCGCGGGTGGTTACAAAAATATTGGCGGGATAAATATCGTAAGATTCAAATATTTCTACCCGGTTACCGGTCAGCGGGTCGAAGGTATAAATTTCTTCGATTTCGTCACCCCAGAAGAGTACGCGCACCGCTAAATCCACATAAGCCAGATAAATATCCACCGTATCGCCCTGTACCCGGAAATGTCCGCGCGAGAAATCAACTTGGTTGCGGGAGTACAGACTGTCCACCAATTGGCGCAGAAAAACATTACGGGAAAAGATCTGTCCCCGCTTGACGGATACAACGTTTTCCTTGAAATCATCCGGGTTCCCGATGCCGTACAGGCAGGATACGGAAGAAACGATAATCACATCTCTCCGTCCCGACAATAAAGAGGAAACGGATGAAAGTCTTAGCCGGTCAATTTCCTGATTGATGGCCAAATCTTTTTCGATGTAAGTATTGGTAGTCGGGATATAAGCTTCCGGTTGATAATAATCGTAATAGGAAACAAAATATTCTACGGCGTTTTTTGGAAAAAAGCTTTTAAACTCGCTATACAATTGTGCCGCAAGGGTTTTATTGTGGCTCAGAACCAAAGTCGGTTTATTTAATTCTTTGATTACATTGGCAATCGTAAATGTTTTTCCCGAACCGGTCACACCCAACAAGGTTTGGTAAGGCAACCCCTGCCGGATGCCGGCTACGAGTTCCCGGATGGCTTCCGGTTGGTCGCCTGTGGGTCTATATTCGGAAGTAAGTTCAAAATTCATTTTTTGTTATCTAACGAAGTACAAAGATATATTTTTTTTGTAAGCCAACAAAAAAAGGATGCCGTGAAGACATCCTTTTTTTGAGAGCGGAAGACGGGACTCAAACCCGCGACCCTCAGCTTGGAAGGCTAATGCTCTATCGACTGAGCTACTTCCGCTTGAACCCCTAATCTCCTAAAGGGGACTTCATTAGCTCCCCCTTTAGGGGGCCGGGGGGTGGGCAGTGATGGATTCGAACCACCGAAGACGTAAGTCAGCTGAGTTACAGTCAGCCCCATTTGGCCACTCTGGTAACTACCCATTTTCAAAAAGCAGTGCAAAGGTATGATAAATTATTTGAATACGCAAGCAAAATGAGCCATTTTTATAGCGGCTATGGCGCATTCATCGCCTTTATTTCCGTATTTTCCTCCGGCTCTGTCAATTGCCTGTTGCCTGTTATCCGTTGTTAAAAGACCGAATATATAAGGAATATCGCCTTCGGCATTCAATTGCGTGAAGCCTTGGGTTACGCCCGAACAAACATAGTCGAAATGCGGGGTATCGCCCCGGATAACGCATCCCAATCCGATTACCGCATGTGGCTTGATACTTCCTACAATGCGTTTCGCGGCATAAACCAACTCGAAACTTCCGGGAACATAAGCTACCTGAATGTTTTCCGGTTTGGCTCCCAGTTTAATCAGGGTGTCATAAGCGCCGCCCCGAAGTTTGTCCGTAATCTCGGAATTCCATTCGGAAACCACAATTGCAAAGCGCATACCACTTGCATCCGGAATCATTTCCGGATCGTATTCGGATAAGTTTTGGTATTGAGTTGCCATTATTTTATTTGCAATGTAGCGCGTTCGATATATTTGTCAATACCGGCAGCTTCCTGAGAATCAGGATATTGGTCTTTAAGTGTATTGTAAACTTCCACCGCTTTTTTGTAGTCAAATAAACTTTCGTAAGCAGTACCTGCTTTTTTCAGATAAATCGGGCTTAAAGTTTGGCTATTCAATTTTGAAGCCGCTTTTTTGAAAAAATCAACGCCTTTTTCAGTTTCGCCCAAATCTACGTAACAATCACCGATTAATCCCAAAACAAGAGGAGAAACTACCCGATCGTTTGCACTAAATCCTTTTAGATACGTCAACGCTTCTTCCGGTTGATTCAAATGATAATAACAAATTCCGGCATACACTTTCGCTAACTTTGCCGTTTTTGTAATCCCATAATCATCAATAATGCCCAAAAAACCGGAATAACTAACGCTGTCGCCGTTCAATGCCAATCCCCATTGTTGATTAGCTAAATAATTTTCACCCGGGAAAATAGCCGCCTGGGCTTCTTTTTCTTTGGGAATGAAATAGTATTGGCGAACGCCAAGAATAGCCACAACTATCAGAATAATAGCTGCCACTACGATGAGAATAAGATTTTTGTATGTTTCGATGAACTTTTCCGATCTTGAAAAGATTTCACCGACATTTGCTTCAGTTTGTGTAGGAGCGTTTTTAACTTTTTTTGCCATTGTTATATTATTAATTTGTTTTATTCGGAGTGCAAAAGTAAATCTTTTCTCCTTATAAATAAAATTTTCATGTATCTTTTTTTATTTTATGACGGAAAAGAATTATATTTGTCGTGAAAAACAGAGAATAAACGATGAAATTTCTATTTGTTGTTCAAGGGGAAGGGCGTGGACATCTCACTCAATCGATTGCGTTGAGTGAGATGTTGACTAAAAACGGGCATGAAGTTGTGGCCGTTTTGGTCGGTAAAAGTAATCGCAGAGAACTACCCGCATTTTTTTTCGATAATTTCAAATCAAAAATTTTCCGCTTCGACAGTCCGAATTTTCTCCCGGCATCGAAGAATAACCGGACGAATCTCTGGACGAGCATTGTCTATAATTTAGCGAAAGCCGCTTCTTATCTGAAAAGTATTCATTTTATTCGCAAGCAGATCAAACATTTGGACGCGGATGTCGTGGTCAATTTTTACGATTTGTTGACGGGATTGACTTATGCCGTTTTTCCGCCCAAAGTTCCATACGTCTGTATTGCGCATCAATATTCGTTTCTTCATCCGGAGTATGAATTTCCTCATGCCAACCGGATTGAATTGCAGATGTTGAAATTTTTTACCCGCATCACTTGTATCAAAGCCTCCAAACTCATTGCGCTTTCGGTAAAAAAGATGGAAAATGTTCCGGACAGCCGGATTGTGGTTGTTCCGCCTTTGCTGCGGAAAGAAATCCTCCAAGCCGAAGTCGGCGAAGGAAATTATTTGCACGGTTATATGCTGAATGATACCTATGCCGATGAAATCATTCGGTTTCAGGAATCGCATCCCGGCGTTTACTTTGATTTCTTCTGGGACAGGAAAGGCGTGCCGGACATTACCCGCATCAATGATTATTTATCGTTTCACAAACTGAATGATACTTCGTTTATCGATTGTATGGCAGGCTGTAAAGCGTACGCCACCACAGCCGGATTTGAATCGGTATGCGAAGCCATGTATCTGGGAAAACCGGTGCTGATGGTGCCCACGCATATCGAACAGGCTTGTAATGCCTACGAAGCCTCGCAATCGGGCGCCGGAATTGTGGCCAATGATTTTGATTTTGAGAAATTACTCGATTACATTCCCTCGTATCGGAAAAAACCGGATTTTCAAGAATGGGTGCAACAAGCCGATTGGTACATCCTTAAAGAATTTAATTTTGAGAAAAAAGAACTCCTCGAACATCGTTTAGGTTATCGGTTTACTTTTAAATTGGGATGAGGGTTTCAAGTTTCGGGTTTTGGGTTATTCAAAGCGGATTTGATTCCATTTGAAAATACGGGGTGTTTCCTTTAAAAAAGCTTCCGCCTTTTTCCGGTCGTCCTGACTTACGTATTCCGGCGTTTTATAATATTGGGACAATTCCTGCTTTTTTGTATCAAAACGAAATTGCATCAATGAAATATCAAAAGGAATGAGCGCATTCCGAATTTTCTGTTCAGCCGGATTCAGCCCTTCTTTGACAAACCATGATTTTTCTTCCGGAGAAATAAACAGTCCGGTATCCAATTTTTTCCAAGTGGTGGTGTAAAATTCTAAGGAACTATCGCAAACAGGAGCGCAGGCGGTTTGAATCAGGCCAATAATTTTTGAATCATTGATTAAAGGAAGTACGAATAATTCCATGCGCAACGTGCCGGACTTAAATTCCAAATAATTGTCCGTAAGCTGAAGAATGAAGCATGAATCTTCCAATTGATTGATTACTAATGATTTTTGACCGGCTTTGTATAAGTCGATTAAATCCAAACGATCGGATTCCGTCAAACTAAGTAACACCGGTTCCTGCGAAGATATAAACAAGTCGCCAGCCATCTGCCCCTTCAAGGATACAGCAGCCAGAAAAATAAAAACAAAAATAAAAACCTTTTCCATCAAACCCAAACCCCAAAACTTAAAACCCAAAATTTAAAACTTAAAACCCAAAACTTAAAACTTAAAACTTAAAACCTATTTCGACCCCAAATATAAGAAAAACATCCCGATTAACACCAAAATCAAGTCAATTACCTTACTTTTCAGGTTTTTCTCCTTATATATCCAAGCTCCGGCAATGAAAATAACCACCACATTGCTCCTTCGTATCATGGAAACGATAGATATCATGGAGTCGGAGTCGGAGAGTGCATGAAAATATAAAAAGTCGCCCAAAGCGAGGAAAAGGGAAATCAAAGGAATGTGCCAACTCCAATGAAAAGCGGTGGTTTTTTTCCTGCCGGGATACCAGAGAATCAGCAAAATAGGCAGCATGACAAAGAGTTGATAAAAGTTGAACCAAGACTGGACGGCCATGGCATCTAAACTTTTCATCAGGAATTTGTCGTACAAACCACTTGCTGCGCCTGTGATAACCGAAAATACCAAGTATATAATCCATTTATTGTGACTGAAATTGATTCCTTCTTTTTTGCCGGAATGGGAAAGCAAATAAAAAGAAAGGATAGACATTAAAACGCCCGCCCATTGATAGAGATTCAAGCGTTCACCGAAGATGAGCAAAGCGCCCATCAGCACCACAACCGGTTGGGTTGCTTTTACCGGCCCCGAAAGCGTTAATGGCAAATGTTTGGTTGCAAAATAGTTGAATATCCATGACGACAATACAATCAGAGATTTGAGGAAAATCAATCCATGCTCGGCCCAAGAAATGAGAGGCGTATAAAAGAGCGTGTTCTGTAATTTTCCCGGGGAAAAACCGGAAATCAAGACAAAAGGCAAAAAAATCAGACTACCGAATACCGTGTTGAGAAACAAAACGGGAATAACGGCGTTCCGGTTCAGAGAAGCTTTTTTACAAACTTCATAAACGCCTAAACATAAGGCTGAAAGAAAAGCTAAATAAATCCACATGCTTGTTAATCCAAATAAAAAACAGACTCCGGATATTCAATATTCGTCAGGAACAGCGCGTTTCCGGGGGCGGAAGTTCCCGCTTTGCCTCTGTCTTTAGATTCAATAATTTGCCGGAAACCGGCTACCGATAATTTACCCCGTCCCACTTCCAACAGGGTGCCTACAATGGCGCGCACCATGTTTCGCAGAAAACGGTCGGCTTGGATGGTAAAAACCCATCCGTCTTCTTGCGGCGTCCATTCAGCTTGTTTGATTCGGCAATTGTTGGTTTTTACGTCCGTATGCAATTTGCTGAAACTGGTAAAATCTTTATATTCCAACAGTATTTGGGCGGCTTCGTTCATTCCGTCAAAATCCAAAGGATGAGCGATTTTATATCGAAACGGATAATCAAAAGCATTTTTTTCGCCGGTAATATAATAGGTGTAAGTCCTTGAAACGGCATCGAACCGGGCATGCGCTTTCGGAGAAACACGGACAATCCTTTGAATGGCAATGTCGTGCGGCAAGATGCGGTTCAGTTTTTCCCTCAAATTTTCCGGCTTAAAATCTTTTCCTTCCCAGTCGAAATGAGCGACCATCAGTCGGGCGTGCACACCGGCATCGGTTCTGCCGGCGCCGGTTATTGAAACCGGTTCCCGCAAAAGCAAACTCAGGCTTTCCTCCACTTTTTGCTGTATGGAAACGCCGTTGGGTTGGTTTTGCCAGCCGCAATAGTTTGCTCCGTTGTAAGATAAATAGATAAAAAACCGTTTCATTTGCACATGGAAATAATTTGCAAAAGTAATTCTTATCTGTGAACTTCCGGCTGTTTTTTGAAAAATTTAAATGATTATTAATTATTAAAATCCTTAATTCCGAACTAAAAAAAGTGTGGAGACACACACTCGCGCGCCTCCACACTACACACATATAATTATATATACGATTATTCTACTACACAACGAACAGGAGTCGCAACCGTATGAACATAGTACCAAGTCGTATTTATTCCGCCTGTGAGGAAGCGCATTATGTGGCTTTGGCCGGCAGAGGCAGGAGATGACGACCAATAGGCGCCTTCCGTACCAACGCTAGTCAACCCTCCTCCATTGTTGCGGAGCCCTGATGTCGGGAAGTACGGCCGGTTCGAGACGGCTCTGTCATAACCGCTTGAGATAGGGCTTGTTCCGTCATCATTAGTAGCGCCTATAGCCGTAAAGCCTCCGGTTGTCGGATTGCGGACGTATTCACCCGCGGTACTCAGGAGAGCAAACTCATTCATCGTCGGCATCCGCCAGCGTTTGCCTTTGGGCGCCGCGCCGATCTTTGTCAGGTAAACGCAGATGTCGCCTTTGGACTCTGACGCCGCAATATTCGCTTCGGTTACATCGGTCAGATAGGAATTGTTTCTACCATAAACGCCCGCATCTGTATTAATGTACGGAATGCTTGCCCAAGGCATGGTGTCATCTTCGCTCCAACTGCCGTCGATAGCCGTAATATCAGGGACATAAGCTCTTAGCGGCGACCAGGTACTTCCATTGGGAGATATACCGACCAGGCTGCCCCATTTGAAAAAGACGCCCTGATACTGTTCTTTGGATTTATCGCCGCTGTCTGCAAAAGTCAGAGTCTGCTTGGCGTTGTCCCAATAGATATTGCTGCCCGCCCAGGTCCGACGGAGCGGCTCTTCCTGTTCAACCGTATCGTAATCGCTTACCGTAATCTTGGTGATCCTGATGGGGTTACGGCCGAACAGTTCGAATTGGAACGTGTATTGGCGTTCCATTTCAAACGCGATGGAAGATGCATACGCATCGCCCACAATGGCCGGAACGGGCACGGCATAAGTCTTGGCTTCCGAATCGAGTTGACCGACTTCCTTATAGGTAATCTCGATATAAAACTTGGTGGAAGTGCCGGTACCGGGGCCGCTCAGTTCGGTTGTCTTCGTCAAATCCGATTTGTCGTTTTCCTGCGGAATAACGTACAGCGCATCATCATTGCCGATAATATCCGTATAAACGCTGCCCCTGACGGTGTCTCCGCTTATCGGGATATTGGCCACTAAGTCTCCGTCGCTTCCGCCGGAAGTGTCCCAAAACGTTTGGTATCCGGGCGAAGCGACGGTTGCATTGTCTGTCGGATAAGGAAACGCCGTGGCGTCTTTAGGCACAAGGCTCAAATCCAGTGTCCCGCTGCTTTTGATGTTTTTCAAAGTCACGCCCATCACCACGAACTCATTAAGGCCTTCGCTCTTGGCCTGGATAAGGATGCGCGACAGGGCATGGCGGAAGTTCAGGGTAACCCCCCTCGCGCCCTCGGTGGCGTAAGTGCCGGTGTGATTAGTTACCAGCAAATCTTCCTGACCGGCAAGCGTGGTTGTCGTGTTCGCGCTGTGTCCCGGCAGCTCGTAGTCAATGCTCGGAGGATCCGTTTGCCCCGCCAAAGCGTTTGTAACACCGCTTGATCCGGCGGGAGAAAAAGCATA
>BNXY01000062.1 GCA_025999935.1 Bacteroidia bacterium
AAAGAGATACTGGCAAAGCAAGCACTTGAAAAAGCCAATGCCGCATTTCAAAAAGGAATAAAAGCAGATACTGGAAACAAAGAAAATTTTGAAGAAGCGTACAAATTATATTTGGAGTACAATAAAAAAGAGGGTTATAAAAAGTTTAAGGAACGTGCAGACCAGTTGCAGAGCGACGGACTTGACCAGGAATATCAATATTTTATAGATTATGCTAACAGCTTAAAATAGAACAGTATGAGAAAAAAGTATTTATTGCTTGCCTTATTATTTACAGGCATAACATTCGCTTCGGTTGCGCAAAACACTTGCCAGAAAGCAAAAACGGAATTTGAAAACGGCAAATATGACGAAGCAATCAAGTATTACAATGCGTGTAAAAGAGATCTTGGCACAGATGTAAGTACCGATATTGAAAAAGCAAAAAAATGTCGCAATTTTTTAGTTATTGCCGATGACGCTTTTGCCGGAAATGACTATGAAAAAGCAGCAGTAAAATACCAAGAACTGCTAAAACTCAATCCCGCCGACCAACACGCCAAAGAGCGCTATGAGATTTGTATTTTTACAATTACTGAACCGTCGCTCAAAGAATTTCATTTCGGTATAGTCGGCGGTTTAAGCATAGCCAACCAACTATCCGATTCGTGGATGTATAAAGGTGCCCAAAATCCGCAATTCGGTTTTGTCGGCGGTTTGCTTTTTGAACACAAAATTAACAGATACCTGTCTTTTCAGCCCGAATTGCGGTTTATTATGAAAGGCTCACGCGGAAAAGGATACACAAGCGACATCTACTATATTGAAATCAACGGTCACCGCGATTACCTGTCAAATGTGCTTGTGGAAAACACACTGAACCTCAATTATCTGGAATTACCATTGAATCTTGTTCTTAACATACCTGTCAGCAAAACTACCGACCTTTTTATCGGCGCAGGATATTATCTTGCTTATGGAGTGTATGGAAAACTTAAACTGTCGCCAAGTAAAGAAGGTTATTCTTTTGAAGAAGAAGAATCGGAAGATGTGTTCTCCGGCGACAGCGAAATTTTAAAACTGAATCGCTTTGACCGCGGCATTAACTGTATGTTGGGTGTTCGGAGTTATTATGGCGATAGTTCATTCTTTATCAGGGCGGGCTACGAATGGAGTTTAGAGAATATGTCTGTCCGCAGAGGAAGGAACGCAGCAACTTTCAAAAATAGCTGTTTCTATATTTCTATGGGGGTGTTCTTGTAGTGAGATTAAATAACATTTAAAATTATAGTATTGTGCACAAAAAATTGCTATTTCTAAAAAATAATCGCCGTATTGTAGAGATAATGACAGTAATAACCTTTTTGATTCTTATTGCATTTGCGATATTCGTTACCTGTCTTTTTACAGAAGTACCTTGGAATGTAATCATGGTTGATATTGGGATTGGTCTGTTTGTGTTAGGTTTATCTATTTGGGTATGGGGATGGAATTATGATGAAACATTCCTGCTACTACCAGTCGGGTTTATAATAAGTTTGATTATGCATTCCGGTATCGGGCTTTTTTCTTTTATCGCAATGAATAAGATGCTTGATATTGCTGTGAATATATTGCTTGTATTATGGATAATCGTTGGCTACAAATGCTTTTATGACAGGAACAGAAAACCTGTTAAGTCTTAAAGACTTAACAGGTTTAAGCGTCAAAAAAGCGTTCTTTGACTATTGGTTTACACGAAAAAAAAGATTTGCCCCGTATTTTTACGGAAAATCATAAAAGTTTGAGTAGTATTTTTACGGAAAAAGTCGTAACTTTGCCTCCTATTTTTACGGAAAAGAAAATTATGGACTATTTCAAAAGAAAAATTGACTACGCATTGCTTGAATGGAAAAACGACAGACGGCACAAACCGCTGATGTTGCGCGGTGCGCAACCTGGGCAAAACGTTCAAATATTATGTGGAACTGAATTTTGAAGATACAGGACAGAAAATTAAAGATTTGTTTCAGGCAGGACATTCGCCTAAAAACATTTGCGAAAAACTGTCGGAAATAGTTGATACGCCAATAATTGCAGTTTTTGCTCGCACAGGGACGCGATATGTGGGCAAAACTCATTGACGAGGCAACGCCCGAAAAACCGCTTTCGGAAGGTGTACACGAAAAATTACCAGATTACGCACAGTTCGGCAAACGGCGTTCCGCTCGGCGCCAACATAAATCCGAAAATTCGGCGTATAATTCCCTTTGACACGGGACTTTGTCAGCGAATTTTGAATCTTGACGTTTCGCACATTTTGCTTTCAAACGACTTTGACGTAATCAACAAAGGCGCGATTGCCGAAATTTTTGTTGCCTGCGAACTCAAAAAAGCCGCCTCGTGCTACACTGATGACGAACTTTACTGTTAGGGTGCGCGAGAAGAAAAATGCAGATGCACAAATTGATTTTGTTGTTCAGCAGGGGCAAATGGTTGTGCCAATCGAAGTAAAATCGGGCAGTAGCGGCAAAATGCAAAGTATGTGGGTGTTTTTGAACGAAAAAGAATCGGAATACGGCATCAGAACTTCGCTCGAAAATTTTGCGGTGTATGATAAAATCAAGGTTTATCCGCTGTATGCAATCGGAAATGTTGTGTAAATGTCCGGTTTTGCCACATTGTGTGTATTTGCTTAAGGTTTATAGCGGTAGTGGAGTTGCGGTCAGCAAGATTTTGAAAAAATAAGTGGTGTTAATCAATTTCATAAACCTGTTAAGTTTTCATAAAGTCTTAACAGGTTTTAATAAAGACAAAGAAAAAACAGCGATAAAATTTTGGTTTTTGAACAATTCCTGCAAGCAGATAACCAATTCCGTAATTACGGACTTTCTGTTCGTCCTGTGTTGGAATGATTTGATTATTAAAAATTTGGGGCGGGAGGTTTTCCGCCAGGGCAAACGCATCTTAATTTGTGTTAAAGACCGGAGGTCTTAAATATGAATAACCCCCAGTGAAGCCCGATAGGGCGACTGGGGGTTACAATACCGCCCTTCTCCGGCAACCCTGAAAGGGTTGAACACCTACGGAGTTCAGGGATGGAGGGGTATCGTCTTGCCCCCAATCGCTTCGCTTCATTGGGGGTTATTCATATTCAAGCCCTTACGGGCTTTTTTTAACACAAATTAAGATGCGTTTGCCCTGGGTTTTCCGCCCCAATTGTTATTTATTCCGAAGCAAAACCAACAGGAAATCAACGAAAATTAGGCTATGTTAATGTGGCTGTATTGTACTATAATTTCGTTGATACCGAAAAATCATATATGAATTTTACCGTAAAACTTGTGCTGGGGATTAAAAACAATGGGCGACACATTCAATATTCGGTAACAAAAATAGAAGCAATATAAACAAAAAAACACTTTTGAACCGGCGCGTAAAGTAAAAAACCATAGAACGCACCCAAACAAAGTGTTTTTTTAACATTTTGGCAAAAACGATTACCAAAACATTTTGCGTTGCAAAGATACAACTATTTTTTTAGTCAGCAATAAATTCCGATAAAAAAATCCTGTCATAGGCGTTGCCCACGCAAGAAAAGATTGAACAGGAATTTAATTCGTTATTGCATATCACCGACAGTTTTCAGAAAATTGTAATTACAGGCAGTTTAACGCCGACATATCAGAATGATGATGGTATTATAGTGACGAATATTTTCGATTTTCTGCTGAATGAAAACAGTTTAGCAATATAATTCTTTAACACTCGCCGTTCACTCTAAAAATATTTTTAATTATTTCCATTGGAAATATATTTTATTGGAAAATAAGTGTTATCTTTGCAGAAATTTTTAATAAAAAATAATTATGAATCAGACTTTAATAATTATCTTAGCAGCGATGGTTGTATTTTTATTAATCAAAAAATTAATAACAAATAAAAATCAGAAAAAAATGGTAGAAATAATAAATTCAGACAGTAACACGCTGATTGTTGACGTCCGTAGCAAAGAGGAATTTCGTGGCGGACATATTGAAAATTCCGTCAATATTCCGCTTGACAGAATTTCGGGTGAAACTGAAAAGTTGCGGAAGTATAACCATATTATCGTTGTCTGTGCAAGCGGAATGCGCTCGGCGCAGGCAAAATCAATTCTTGCCGGCAAAGGACTGAAAAGTGTTCATAATGGCGGCGCTTGGCAAAGTTTAAATTCAAATCTTAAATAGTATGAAAACGGTTATCATTGGAGGGGTTGCGGGCGGCGCAACAACGGCGGCTCGCTTGCGGCGGCTTGACGAAAAGGCGGAAATTGTACTTTTTGAACGGGGCGCGCATATTTCCTACGCCAATTGCGGTTTGCCCTACTACATTGGCGGTGTGATTGTTGAGCGGGATGAGTTGCTTTTGCAAACGCCTGAAAGTTTTAAGGCTCGCTACAACATAGATATTCGGATACATTCGGAGGTATTGAAAATCAATGTTTCGGCTAAAACGGTTTTGGTTAGAAATGGTTTGACCAATGAAGAATATACGGAAAGTTACGACAAATTGGTCATTTCAACCGGTGCAGAGCCTGTTCGTCCGTCATTAAAAAATATTGACAATGAAAGAATTATGTCGTTGCGAAATGTGGCTGATACGGATAAAATCAAAAATTTTATACTCAAAAATAAACCGCAAAAAGCAGTAGTTGCAGGCGGTGGATTTATTGGTTTGGAAATGGTCGAAAATCTGAAAAAGTTAGAAATAGAGACCATTGTAGTGGAAAAAGCCCCGCAAGTGATGGCGCCGCTTGATTTTCCGATGGCGGCGATTGTGCATCATCATTTGAACGAAAAAGGCATAAAATTGAAACTCAGCGTTGGCGTAACAGCTTTTGAACCTGTTGAAAACAGAATAAAAGTTTTGTTGGACAGTGGAGAAAGTATTGACGCAGATATGGTTATACTTTCAATCGGTGTTCGTCCCGAAGTGAAATTAGCAAAAGAAGCGGGATTGAAAATAGGCGATTTGGGTGGAATTTTGGTGGATGAGTTTCTACAAACTTCGGACAAAAATATCTACGCTTTGGGCGACGCCGTCGAGGTTTTCAATCCGCTTACAGGCAAAAACGCCTTGATTCCGCTGGCAGGTCCAGCCAATAAACAGGCGCGAATTGTTGCCGGCAACTTGATTTCAGGCAATAAACAGGTTTACAAAGGCAGCATCGGGACTTCAATTGCCAGGATTTTTGATTTGACGGTGGCGGCAACAGGCGTCAATTCTCGCATCTTGGAAAAAGAAAATATTGCACATATTCAATCGTTTACACATTCCAATTCACACGCCGGTTATTACCCGAATGCAGCGCAGATGTCGATAAAAATCAATTTTGACGGGAAAACAGGAAAATTATTTGGCGTTCAAATCGTTGGTCAAAAAGGAGTTGATAAACGAATTGACGTTTTTGCACAAATCATCAAAAGTGGCGGGACAATTTTTGATTTGCAGGAATTTGAACACGCCTACGCACCGCCCTATTCTTCGGCAAAAGATGCGGTAAATATGGCAGGATTTGTGGCTGAAAACATTATGAACGAGCAAGTTAAAATCATTCATTGGAACGCGATAGAGCCCCTCGACCGCAATGAAGATTTTCTGCTCGATACGCGAACGAAAAACGAATTTGCAGCAGGACACATAGCAGGAGCAACGAATATCTCGGTTGATGAAATTCGCAACCGGCTTGCTGAAATTCCGTATAACAAACGCATTATAGTTTATTGCGCGGTGGGTTTGCGGGGCTACACAGCAGCAAGAATCTTGATGCAAAACGGATTTGCAAACGTTTATAACCTGTCCGGCGGTTACAAAACCTGGTGGTATGCAACATTAAATTTAAAAAATTAATCAAATATGGAAACTTTATGTAAAATCAGGGATATTTACCGGGCGATAGCGGAGTTTGAAACTGTTTTCCAACAGCAATACGGTATATGTCTGAACGAAGGAATGTTGATTTGTTCCCTGCAGAAATCGGGAAAATGTTCATCGGGCGAAATCGCTTCCCTGTTGGGATTGACCTGTTCCAATGCGTCAAAAGTAATCTGCCTTGCCGAGAAAAAAAATCTGATAATCCGCACACTTGGCAACAACGACAAACGACAAATGTATTTTGCCCTGACCGAAAAAGGCACAAAATTGCTTGCAACAATACAAAATGCTGAATTGCCGCTTTCAGAATCACTTAAAACACTTCTCAATATAAAATAATGAAAAGAGAATATTTAGGGATAAAAAATACTACGGGATTTCATCCTTTAATATAGCGAATCAATGTTTTCCAATTATAGACGATATGAAAAATAGCGATTGCCGTAAATATTATTCCGCAAATAACATGGATGAATGTACAAGCGTGTTCGGCAAAAGAGCCGCGATGATTGATTTCAATGATTTGTATCGCTACCGCAGAGAAAAATAACAGTGCGAAAAGGATGAGTAGTGCAATTGAAACAAATGCGCGTTTATTGAATTTATTTAACCCCAGAAATTTCTTATTATCCATTTTTTTTATTAAATGATTATTCTTTACTATTGATTAAGACAGATGAGAGTGGAAAATATTTTAAATCGGTGCAAAATATTCTATGTTAAACTCGTTTGGATTGTATCGAAGAATCTTTAATAGAATAGAATCAGGTGCTGCTTTTTTCGTTGTCTGCGCCTGCGCATTAAAGCACATTATCGTAGCCCAAAAGAGCAATATGTATCTGATTTTCATATTGTTGTCTTTTGATGATTAAAATTTCCGGGTGCAAAATTACGAATTTATTTTGGTTTTCATACAAAAAAATTTCCAAAATTTAAACACCTGTATTTCAGCACATTGAAATTTATCTGTAAAAAAATCTGAAAAAAAACCGCAAAAAAATTTGGTGAATAAAAAACTTGTTGTACTTTTGTAGAGTATTTACTCTATAATTTAATGAAGGATAATAAAGAACATATATTGAAAATGGCTTTCCAGCTCTTTATGCGAAAAAGCTATAAAGCCGTAACATTGAAAGACATAATACATGCGACAGGTCTTTCCAATGGTACGTTTTATTACTATTTCGAAAATAAGGAGCAACTTTTTAAAGAAGTGGCGGAACATTATATGTTTAAACTGACACGCCAGACATTTGAAAACTCCCCCAAAGATTCCTTGCATAATTTTATCCGACATGCGTTGGACAATTTCCGGCATATCTTCAATACATTACACAGAAACACGGAACCTGATTTGAATGTGAATTTCTTTTCTTTTCTGTTTGAGGCATTAAGGTATTTTCCCGAACTGCAAGAAGAATTGCTTAAATTACAGGCACAGGAAACGAATGCATGGGTCGAAATTATAGGAATTGCAAAGAAGAACGGCGAGATAAGACAGGATATACCCGATGATGCTGTTGCTAAACTGTTTATCTACGCATCAGACGGTAACCGGATGGATTATGTTCTGGATAAGGATATTGAGGCGCTGAAATCCAGAATGGAAATTTTATGGAATGAACTTTATAATATATTAAAAGCATAATTTTTTTTGACAATAATAGAGCAAACACTCTATTGATTAATAGAAACATTCAAATAAAATATATAAATAATTATGAAACAAAATGTATCAACTAAAAAACAGACAATGAGCATTTTCCTGAAGCTCAAAGATTGGCAGTTATTCGGAGTTTTACTTGTTATTCCGGTAATTCTTCAAACGGTAATCGTCGCAATGGTTTTAACAAACAGCGATTTGGTACGGTTATCTTTCGGTTTTATGATTAATCCTGTAAGGATTGCCGATATACTTCCGGCTATTCCTCCCGGATTGATTATGCTGATTTCAGTCCTGACGATTGTATTTATCTCACTGATTTTCTGCTGGCTTTATTCGCTTGGAGTGAATCTTCACAAAAAACTCCCGGAAACGGCTGTAATGAAGTTACCGGTATTCAAGGTATTTCTTTTTATATCAGCCGCTCATGAGATATTTGCTTCGGTATGGATGTACTTTTTGTTTCTCCAGATTTCGTCAGGAGAAGCATTGGATATGAAAATGTTATCTTTTATCACGCCATTGCACTTGATTTCAATGTGCTGTGCTTTTTATTGCTTCTATTTCATAGCAAAAGCCTTGAAAAGCATCGAATTACAAAAGCCTGCAATTTTTACCGACTGTAAAGCGACATTTTTTCTGCTTTGGCTTTTTCCTGTAGGAATCTGGATTATCCAGCCTAAAATAAATAAATTGTTTCAATGAATAAATATTTTTTCTCGCTAATAATTTTGGCGACCGTATTTACTCCTGTAAGCGCTCAGACGAAACTGACTTTTTTTAAAGGAATCAAAGCGAATATCGCCTTATCGGATTACCATCCGATAAATACCGAAAGTAATCCGGGCATTGGTGCAACGCTTGGAAGCTACGATAAACTGGAAATCGGAGAACACTTTGCATTGCAAGGCGAATTTCTGTTCCGCTATGCGACTTCCAATATTCGTGATAATTCATCCGATGGGATGAACAAGTTCACTTATCGGGGAATAGAAGCGAACCTTTACGCAGTTGGCCGGTTCAATAGCGGTTTGGGGAAAACTTTTTTCGGCATAGGTCCTTACACGGGGTATGGGCTTGAAGCAAAAAAGTATCTGAATCGCTGGAATGTTGGCGCAGGGATTATTTTCGGCTATGAATTTGCCAATGGTATTTGCATCAATGCATCATATCAAAGAGGATTTCCCGGCTTGCTGAATACAGGCAACAATGATGTAGCTGTAAAGGCACAGGCTTTCAGTCTGGGATTGGGGTATAAGTTTCATATTTTTAATTTCAAGCTGGATAAGAATAAAATCAGGAAAGCATTTTCTGATTAACTCTTGACGAATTGCTGTTTTTTCTTATCTTTCCCTCTCCTTCATTTTCAAGCCGGATATTCTCTTGCTTGCAGGCAATGGAACTTATTTCACTAAATAATATGGACGCTGTTTGCGGAATGGTTACAAACTGGTGTGAAAATTTCCAAGCAGTATTTTCTTCTATAAAAAACACTACAATGAAAACGTTATCAAATTTTTTTAAAGTTCGATGCAAAGTCGATTTTAAGAGTGAAACTTACAACAGGACGGCAACGATACCATGCAGGCGGAAATTGAACACAACTACAACCAAATCAAAGCCGATGTGAAACAGATTGTTATTGAAGAACTCAAGCGAATCGCCGAAGACCCGGAGTTGCAGCATTTGATTAAGAAAGAGTGATAACCAAAAAGAGCCGTTTTACGCGGCTCTTTTTCTTTCTATGGGGACTGAAACAGTTACATCCCATTTATAAAAGTAAAAGCATGATAATCAATGACTTATAATTAATAAACGGCATATTCGGTGGAATTTGGTTACATCATGGTTACATCTATAAACCAACTGAAAATCAAATGATTACAAGCGTAAATATGTTCATGGTTTTTCTTTCGGTTACATCTCAATACATGGATTGGGTTTACCCCCAATATGGAATGTAACAAGTTGCCTTTTTGACCACATTATCCGGATAATAACCCCTTATCAAACCTGAATTTACAGTGTCTTTAATAACTTTGGACGCCATTGGTTTTGATGAATCATCGAGTTTGCCAATAGCTCGCGGACGGTTTTTTCGGGATAAGTTTCCTTAACTTCCCTGAAAACTTTTTCG
Organism: Bacteroidia bacterium; assembly: GCA_025999935.1. Lineage (GTDB taxonomy): Bacteria > Bacteroidota > Bacteroidia > Bacteroidales > Azobacteroidaceae > Azobacteroides. Next base: position 9,675 of record BNXY01000062.1, read on the forward strand.
ATGACTTCAACCGAAGTCCGTTCCATGATAAACTGTACATAATGGTCAAATCCGCAAGCGTAACCTTCTTTGAAATTCAGTTCGGGATATGCGTTAATCCTGTTTTTACCCGTATATACAATGATACGCAATGTTTTGAACTCCAAGTCTCTGAATTTTGTTAAATCACGCGCGAAAAGCAATGCGCCGAGATTGGTTATTTTCCATTTATCGCCTTGTCGTACAACAAATCCTTCGTTAGCCAACACTTCAAGAATTGCCGTTTTATTTTCAGGCAAGTTGCGCTTTGACAATGTAAAATACTGGTCGTAGTTCAAGAGTTTCAAAACCTCGTCGGCAGTAGCCTGTTCCATTGCAACTTGTTCGTGGAACAGCAATCCCTGCGATTCGGCTATTATCTGTTTGACTTCCTGACGTGTCATTTTCCTGATTTTCCTGCCCGCAAAATTACTCAAATATTCCCAAGCACAGAAACAATTAGCTACTTTCCACCGCTATCCATACGAATTAATTTATCAGATAACGCTTTTTTCAACGAGTTGAGGAAAAAAGTCCGTTCTTCAGCCGTGCGGTTTTTGACGTCCCAAAACAGACGGCAGCATCTTCCTGATATACGAGCATGACAAATTTGTCATACTGATTCTGTAATACTTGGGCGTCAATGTCGATACCCTTTTGTGAAGCTTCCTGCAACAGGAAACAGAATTTCGGTGAAATGAATTTCTTTGCATCATCCAACTCCACCGACAGACTTGTTGCGGAGGTGTTGATTATTAAATTGCCCGAAATATTCGTCCGCTTGTTACGCTCCACCGGCATGTTGGCAGGGATGGTAGATGTATTGACGGTTGGGTTGCCTTGCATAACGTATTGGACGGTTATTGCCGGGAGCTGCTGTTGTCCGCTTTCAGGGGCAAAGACGTAATCGTAGAAAAGATTGGCTTTCTCTGTGGCTGCGTCACGCGCGGGAGTGTTTACCGCATAAGCCACAGAGTTAATTTGTATATACCTTAAACTTTGTTCAGTCATATATCCCGTGGTGTAAAACTTGTCGTCGTAATGCGCATTAGTCTTGGATGCATCGTCGGCAACATAATCCGCCCAGAGTACAGCACCGTAATCTCCGGCGTCCGGTAGGTCGAACTCGAAATTTTCCGGCTGCGAAGCATCGGTAACTAATCTATAATCCGGTAACGGCCTTCCACTATCAGCATCTCGCTTTCCTTAACATTGTATTTTTTTTCTAAAGTTTTCTTTTCTTCCTCCCAGTTACTCTCTTTTAGTTCCGGTTTTTGCTTGTAATCGACAGTATCTACAAGCTGATTCAAATAGTAACGGTTAAAATCAAAGTGTTTCAGGAAATCGTACAATGAATCTTCTATGGCTGTTCCCCTGTAATGAATTACATTTTTACCGTTTATTGTTTGCCGGTCAATTGCCAAGTATTGATTTGAAATGGTTTTGAAGAATAAAAGATGCTTTTCTATGTCATAATATTTTAGTTCTTCTTCTATTTCCGGCGTTGCAAAATAATTGACTTGTTTGTTGGTGTAAATAAGCGTCATCGGGTCGAACAGGGTATTGAATTTACCTAACTTAGCCCGATGCATGAATCCGAAACCAATTTCATGGTAAAACATTTTCAACTCTTCGGGAAAAGGGTCGAATGTGTTAAGCGCTTCCTGAATTTGAAATTCGGGCAAAGTAAAAAAAAGATGGCGGAGATTACCTATTGACTTCGCGCCCTGTTCCTCAATTAATTTGGAGGTTATTTTATAGTTATGTAAAAAAGAATAATCTGTTTTTATCCATATCTTATCTACTCATCTTCAAATGATTCAAAAATAAAATTTGATGTACCTATTGTTTTTTCATCATAAAAATCTTTAATAAGCATAACACATTCGTCATAATCCGCATGTTTTTGCCATGAA
>BNXY01000063.1 GCA_025999935.1 Bacteroidia bacterium
GCAAAACAAGTACTGTCAAGAACAGTATGTTTTTTTTCGTCATAACAAAACCGAAGAAAAAAGGTCAGAATTGCAAAAGCGATTCTGACCTTTTTTCATTAAAAATATGCACTTTTGTTACGACCCCAATCCCTCCAATTGATCAATATTTTTTTTGATTTCCTCGTCGGGCACGGAATAATTGGTCAAATCGCCCGCCAAATATTGGTCGTAAGCCGTCATGTCGATCAATCCGTGTCCGGAAAGATTGAACAAAATGGTTTTTGCAACGCCTTCTTCTTTGGCTTTCAAGGCTTCGTTGACGGTTGCCGCAATGGCATGAGCCGATTCGGGCGCCGGAATAATGCCTTCCGTTTGAGCAAACAGGATACCCGCTTTGAACGAATCCAATTGGTCAATATCTACTGCTTCTATCAGTTTATCCTTTATCAATTGGCTTACAATCGAGCCGGCGCCGTGATAGCGCAGTCCGCCCGCATGAATGTGGGCCGGAGCAAAAGTATGTCCGAGCGTAAACATCGGTATCAGTGGCGTATAACCCGCTTCATCGCCAAAATCGTAGTGAAATACGCCGCGTGTCAGTTTCGGGCAGGACGAAGGTTCGGCAGCAATAAAGCGCGTTTTCTTTCCACCCAAAATATTGTGGCGCAGAAATGGAAACGAAATGCCTCCAAAGTTTGAGCCTCCGCCGAAACAGCCAATGACGATATCGGGATATTCGCCCGCCAACGCCATCTGTTTTTCGGCTTCTAATCCAATAACTGTTTGATGCAACGTAACATGATTCAGTACGCTACCCAAAGTATATTTGCAGTTGGGGGTTTGCATGGCCAATTCGAGGGCTTCCGAAATCGCCGTACCCAAACTTCCTTGATAATTTGGTTTTTCGGTCAATATTTTACGCCCCGATTGGGTGGACATACTGGGTGAAGCGATTACCTGCGCTCCCCACGCCTGCATCAACGAGCGGCGGTAAGGCTTTTGTTCGTAGCTCACTTTTACCATATACACGGCCAAATCCAGTCCGAACACTTTGGCGGCATACGACAAAGCGGTGCCCCACTGACCGGCGCCCGTTTCGGTAGTAATATTGGTAGTGCCCTCCTGTTTGCAATAGTAGGCTTGTGCCAATGCCGAATTGAGTTTGTGCGAACCCACCGGACTCACGCTTTCGTTTTTGAAATAAATGTGCGCCGGCGTATCCAAGGCTTTTTCCAATCCGTAGGCGCGTACCAACGGTGTGGTGCGATACACTTTGTATTGTTCGCGCACTTCTTCCGGAATAGGTATCCACGCATCGACCTGATTCAATTCCTGTTTTGAAACTTCTTGGGCAAAAATCGGAAATAAATCTTCGGGATTCATCGCCTGTTTGGTACCCGGATGCAACAACGGCATCGGTTTGTTTTTCATATCCGCCACAATGTTGTACCATTGAGTTGGGATTTCTTGTTCGCTGAGAATAAATCGTTTTGTTCTTTCCATGATGATTCTATTAAATTATTTGTATTTTTAGATGATTTTTTTCTGTCATTTTTTTACGGGGTCAAAATTAGGAATTATTTTTGTTTAATCAAATTTGATTGAAACTCGAAAATAGTAAGTGTATTTATCTTTGGGAAATCTATACCTTAGCCAAAAGAAATCGGAACGCTTTGGTATAGCCATCAATAAACAATTTGTATCAATAACAATTCTCATTTATAAGGCGTTCTATAGTGAGCGTTTACTAATTCGTTCATCATTTCATTGCTCATATTTTTTTCTTTCCAAACCTTTTCTATTTCTTCATCAACCTTGGTTTGATAATATTTAAGCAATACTTCTTTCAGTTCTATCAAACTTTTTTCGTCTTGATTATACTGAAACATTTGCAATAAATACAATTGAGTCGGATTTAATGTTGTTGTTTGCATACTATTATCTTTTTAAATTTATCCGCAAATGTACAAAAAAACGATTTCTAAATTGCAGGTAATTCATTTTGATTCTATTTTTCTGCAAAAATACAGAAAAATAGAATCAAAATAAATTATCTGTTATAATTTCTCGCTCAATGCTTAGTTAAAGATGTAGCGGACGCTGAATTGCATGTAGTACGTAGAAGTGTAACCGATTGTTTTACGGAATGTTTCTTTAACCACTTCGTTGCTTCCCGCAATCGGATTCAATCGGAATGTCGGGATGACGGTTCCGTCGGGTTTTACAGCAGAGGCATTTGTGAATACGAGCAAACTTGTTTGGTAGGCCGACCAGTTGTTACCCCAGTTTGAGTTAAGCAGGTTTCCTACATTGACAATGTCCAAACCCAATTGAAGCGTATTTTTCTTGCCTGCCACTTTAAAGTCAAAATCTTGCGTGAATTTCACATCAAAATGGTGTGTCCATGGATAAATCAAGCCATTTCTTTCGGCATATTGCCCTTTGCGGGTTTTGAGGTATTTATCCTGATCAATATATTTGAAAAATGCGTCGCTTTGTTCCTGAGCTGTCCAAACAACGCCATTTACGGTTTGATCTACGAACTTTATTTCACTCGGATCTTTCGGTACGTAAAGTAAGGTGGAGGTCGAACCGCCGCCGTCTCCGACAATGTTGGACGAGTAAACATAAGAACCTCTTCCGCCATTGCCTCCGTTATAGAACAAGGAGGTTGAGAAGCCTTGGTATCTGTAGGACAATGAAGCGATCAGGTTGTTTGGCATCACAAAACCGGAGTAGCCCAATTCGGGTGTGTTCGCACCATTCACTGTCGTATAAAGGTTCCACATAGAAGACATTTGGTCGCCGGCGCCATCGTGCAGACTTTTTGCCCAACTTCTTGTATAGGCAACCATTCCGGAGAGGTTGTTCCACATATCTTTCTCTACTTTGAATGTTAAGGAAGAATAGTAGCCGTTGTCTTTATTATCCGCATTGGTAACATAGAGCGGTGTTGCGCCATAAGTGCCCGTCGGATCTAATTTACCGGCAGAACTCAGGTTGACCATGTATTTGTCGGCATAAGCATACGGATACATGATTCTATGGTCGGGGTATCCGGGAATATTCATAGGCGTACCCGGATTCAAGCCGTCTTTATAGGCTCTTACGGCATTAATATCTTTATTCAGAACACCTTCTACGGATGCTTTAAATGCATAAGGTAATTTGAAGTCAAAAGCAAGTGATGATTTCCAAGTGGACGGCATTTTGAAATCGGGATCCATTATGGTAAAACCTCCGGTCGGAATAATTGTACCGGCCTCCGGTTGTGTCGCGGGTAAATAGGCTCTCGGATCGGGATTAAACGGGCCGGGAACGTCGGCTCCCGAATATTGCATCGTTGTTTGGAGCATACCGGCGTCGCCGACTTGCGAAACGATCCAAACAAAAGGAATACGTCCGGTAAAGATTCCGGTACCTCCGCGTGCAACAATTGATTTATCGCCCAGTATGTCATAATTAAATCCGACTCTTGGAGAAATCATGATCCTTTGTTTGGGAAGTGCGGAAGTACTGTATTTCCTGCCTTCAAAACTCAGATTCTCAATAAGCGGGTGCTTTTGGGGCGTGTCGGGATAGGTCGGAAGGTCGAAACGTATGCCTCCCGTAAAATTAAACCGGTTACTGAACTTGATATTGTCTTGCAAGTAAAAGGTGTACTGGTTGAATTGGAAACTCGGATAGGCTTGCGCATAACCGGGCGTATTTGAAAAAGTAATCCCGTAATTTTTCGGTTTCGCTCCATTCACAAAATCATCCCAGGAGTTGAACACATAAAAACCGGTGCCGAAACGCATAAATCCGTTTTTGGTATTGTTATGTTCATAAGACAAACCTGCGGTAAAATTGTTTTTTCCCAAGGTAAATGTCAGCTCGTCCGTCACATTGGTGGTAGCGACCTGACGTAAATTGCCATAAGAAAATATTTCCGTACCAAAAGAAGCGTAAGGCCGGTTGTCTTTCAATATATCAACAAAAGGAAATTCAATATTTCCTCCCGTACTTCTCGGTTCATCCTGATAAGAATAAGTAGCCCGTAAAGTGTTATTTAATTTTCCGTCTAAATAACTCGAATTCCATTCGCCGGACAGCGAAGAGAAATTTTGTTCTTGAAAATAACCGCTGTTTTGATACCACATGGCATCCATACTCTGCCTGTTTCCGGTATAAAGATTGGAGAAAGGCGAGGTCGAAGTAGAAGGATAGGTAGGACTTTTAGAATCCATATAGCTATACCGCAAATTGATTTTGTGGTTCTTATTTATATTCCAGTCGATACGCGCCAAAAACTTTTTACCCGGACTATCAAACGAATAACCTTGATAGGGACCGGTTTCATAGTTATATTTTTCTTTCAAATATTTGCTCATCATATCCATGTCGCCCACGGTAGGTCGGGCGACTGTTGTTCCGTTTACCACGCCGTTTGTGGAAGCAACACGAGCAGGACCCGGATCGACGGTTTTTTCCGTTTCGTAGTTGACGAAGAAAAACAATTTGTTTTTAATGATAGGGCCTCCTAAAGTCAGACCATATAATTTATAGGCAGAAGGCGATTTATCAAAGTACTCATCGCCAACTTTATTTCCTCTAAGACGCTCATCCCTTAGATAAGTATAAGCAGAGCCTTTAAACGCATTGGTTCCCGATTTGGTTACCGCATTTACAGCCGCACCGATAAAACCGCTTTGGCGAACGTCATAAGGCGTTATGCTCACTGAAATCTGGTCAAGCGCATCGAGCGAAATCGGAGAGCCGTTACCCGGTAGATTCGTGCCGATACCAAAAGCATTATTGAAAGCGGCGCCATCAACCGTAATGAAGTTTTGGCGAAAGTTGCCACCTCCAATTGAGGTTCCGTTCGCTTGAGGAGTAAGTCTTGTCAGGTCATTGATGCTCCGGTTAATCATCGGCATTAAGGCAATGTCTTTTGTCGATACATTGGTTATTGCACCGGCATTGTCCGTTGACATGTTTGAATTTTTGCCAATAGCCGTAATTGTAACTTCCTGCAAACCAAACGACTCTGTTTCCATTTTTACATCTAATACTTGATTGGCGGACAAGGCGAGGCTAATGTTTTCAAACTTAATCTCTTTGTAACCCAAAAAAGAAACTTTGAATTCGTAAGGACCGCCCGGACGCATATTCTGCAACCGATAATTTCCATTATTATCAGTCGTTGTGTAATACTGCGTATTCGTAGGGGTATGCGTTGCAACGACCGCCGCAAACTCGATCGGGTCTCCACTCGCTTCCGTAACTTGTCCGCTCATCGAAGAAGTAGTAAGTTGTGCAAACGACAATGTGCTCACAAAGAGCAACATTGAAACTAAAAAAAGTTTTACTCTGTTCATACTTTAGTGATTTTTAATGATGCAAAAAAATGCTTATAATTGTCGTACAAAAATAAATATAATTTGTAAACATTTATTAACAAAGAATAAAAAGTTATCAACAATTTTTTAAAAAATAAGGTATTTATAATTGCTCGTCATATTTCAATGCAGTTTCTTTTTTCTTAACGGATCTTCCGAAATTATACGTAAATCCGATATAGAATATTTGCGACGGACGCTTTCGTTCCAGCCGTTCTTTTAATTCGGGCGTGTCGATGGACGTAACGCTTTTGTAAGTATTCAGCAAATCGGAAACAGTGAATAAAACGGATGCTTTCTTGTGAAACAAATCATATTTAGCGCCCATATTCAGGATAAACGAAGGTTCCAGATAGCCTTGCGGCGTAAGCGTCTTTCCTTTGTAGCGGGAGTTTAGTTGAACCATCAGGTTTTGGGATATATTGAAATTCCCATTCAGCGAAGCGTACCACGAGATGGAAGATTTATTGCCGGCATATCCCAAATTGCTTGTATCAATTGTATTGTAGAAAATATTCGTACTGAAATTTATATTCGCCCTGTTTCCGACAGCTGAATTGACAATAAATTCAAAGCCTGACGATTGGCTTGACGACAGATTATCCTTTGTTGTCCACATCACCGAATCATTGACAAAACGAGAAACTTCGGTCATACGGTTAAATATGTTCCGGTAATACAAAGTCGCGAGGAGTGTCGTTGATTTTTCTTTTAGCTGATACCCTAATTCCACGGAATGTATTTTTTCGGGTTTCAGGTAAGGATTACCTGAGTGAACATTCAGCGGGTCTTTGTATTCGGGAAAGGGATTCAAATCATCACCTTCAGGACGATTTATCCGAAGGCTGTAATTTAGTTGCAACTCATTGTTTTCATTCAGTTTATAAGAGGTGTGCAACGTGGGGAAAATATTGGAATAATTATTGGGAATAACCGTATCCGTAGAAATCAACCGGGATTTGATGGCGGCATACTCTGCGCGAAGTCCGCCCATCAATCCGAACTTCCCCAAGGTTGCCTCATAAGTACCATACAAAGCATAAATTTTTTCATCGAAAACGAAATGGTTGGTTTTGTTTGCGTCTGTTATCCAAGCATTATTCATCAAGTTTTCTGCCGTGTAATTCATATCCGCCTTATCCAGTTCGATTTCCGTTCCAGCCTCTATTTTAGCGTTTTCACCAAAAGGATGAGTATAGTTTGTACGAATCAGATTTTCCGCACCGCTTTGCCGAATAAGGGTATTGTCTTTAGATTCGTAAGCGGAAGGGAAAAAATAATGATTGTTATACTTGTTATCCTCCTGTTCCTTTTCCGAAGAATAGGTATAATCAATGGCCAGACTGTGGTCTTCCCCGAAGTTATATTCATAGACGGCGCTTAATTCGGCGCTTTTCTGATATTCGTCGTCATGCCTGTAACGGATGTAATAATTAGTTGTGTCGTTATTGCTGATATAAATATTCGGCGTGTTTTCGCGCCGCAGGAAACGCATGTACGTGTAACTTCCGGCAATTTGCAGGGCGCTTTTTTTATTGATTTCCCAGTCAATACCTGCACGGAGCAAATGCGAAACAGGGCTTGCCGTACTGTTTGTTTTTTGATTGATATGGGTAGTTTCGCCTGTACTTGAATTTATTTTTGTCCGGTCGTCGTAATTGTAACGGCTCCGGTCGTCGAAACGGATACCGTAACCGGCAAACAGATTTATTTTTCCGGGATTATAATTGAGCGAGAGCGTTGAATTGTAGCGGTCGGCGTTTCCTGCATTAGCGGATATTGTTCCATTGACACCCATTTTTCGCTCCTTTTTCATCACAATATTGATAATGCCCGAAGTGCCGTCAGGCTTATATTTTGCGGAAGGATTGGTAATTATTTCAATGCGTTCGATACTGTTGGCTGGAATCTGTTGCAGTACGCTTGCCCGGCTTGCCGTACCCATCATGCTTGAAGGTTTGCCGTTAATCAGGATTTGTACGTTTTCCGAACCGCGAAGGCTTACTCCGCCATCTACATCCACCTGAACCGAAGGTATATTTTGCATCAAATCGCTGACGGAACCCGATGCGCTCATCAAGTCTGTTCCTATATTGAAAATCTTTTTATCTATCTTGTTGATATAGGTGGACTTTTGTCCGCTAATTACCACTTCATTCAGATTGAGGAAGGATTCAGCCAATTCCAATATTCCCAGATTCAAGATTTGATTGTTCCCATCAATTGTAAACAGACAGGGTATAAGCATCTCGAAACCGATGAAACTGCATTTCAACTCATAATTTCCCGAAGGAATATTTTCCAGTAAAAATTTTCCCGAAGCATCGCTGGTTGTACCCATTACCGGTTTGCCGCCTTCTTTGGGGAAAACCTCAACGGTCGCATATTCAACCGGAAATTTAGTATTTTTTTCAATGACTGTTCCGGCTATTTTCCCTTGTCCGAACAATAAGATTGACGGTGAGAAAAACAGGATTGCAAGAATTATTTTACTTTTCATTTTGCACTTTATTTTAATTTGACGGTGCAAAAGTCCGTATTGATCATATTTTTACCTAAGATTCTTGTATTTTTATAATGTCAATTTAAAATCTGTGCGATAAGTTCAAACTCAAATTTCCATACCCGCCGACACTTATCCAAACCGATTTATCCCCGTATTCCTGATGAAGAAACTCAGCGGCTACAAATGCGGTCGCCGTATGTCCCGAAGGAAAGGAATGGTAGTTGGAACCATCGGGTCTTTTTCTTCCGGTTATATTTTTCGTCGTAAATATGATTCCTCCTTCTAAAACATTACTCAAGGTATAGAGAATGAACATATCCGATAGCTTGTGTCTGCTTTCCACTCCATATAATTTCATCCCGAAAGCGGCTACGGCAGGCGAAAACTGAGCGTAGTTATCCCAACTGTTATACCATAAAGATTTATCTTCAAGTAATTCATCCCTTGTTGAATAGTCTAATTGTTTTAACCAATCGCTTTCTATCGAAATAATACCGTAAGTAATCATGGCGGCGGGTATGGCTATTTCGAGCGTTCTTAGCGTTTTATTGTGTTTCTGCTTACTGATGCTGTCATTTTCCTGCGCTTTAAGCACGGGCAGGATGGAAAACAGAAAAACAATTAAGACGAAATTTCTTTGATTTCTCATTTTTATATTTTATTTTAAAATCGCAAAAATAAAAGACGATTTTGAAGATTTTCTGAATTATATTTCTGTTGACTGTTCGTGAAAAGTAACGGTAAATCGATGTTCTTCATTTTCATACGCATAGCGGATATCCCAGCCGTACAGTGAACATATTTGCTTGGCAATCGCCAAACCGAGACCGTTTCCTTTGGCTTTTTCGTTCATCCGGCTAAAGCGGCGGAACAGCAGGTTTTCATCCAAACCTGCTGCATTGCCTGTATTGGAAATAGATAGTTGTTTATCATCCAGCAATATATGTATTTTACCACAAGGGATATTGTGTTTGACGGCATTAACGAACAGATTGTTAACCAAACTTTCCAGCAGCGTTTTATTCGCCTGTACCCAATCGGTTTCTCCGGCTATGTCTGTTTGAATTTCTATATGATTTACTTCGGCTTGTTCCAGCAGGAAAGGGAGTAATTCATTCAGGATTCCGGCAATAGCCAAAGATTGTGTGTTCTCAAATTGCAGGTTGTCTATTTTAGCCAGCAGCAACAGGTTTTTATTCATGCGCGTCAGGCGGGATGTTGTGTCGTACAGAGACTGGATAATGGATAATTGCCCCTCCGTCAAATCGGGTTGTTGTATCAACATATCCAATTTGGATTGGAAAACAGCCAAAGGCGTTTGCATTTCGTGCGAGGCGTTTTCCGTAAATTCCTTCTGCGTCTTGTATGCCTGTAAATTATTTGAAATCAAATTTTCTACCGCTTTGTTTAATTGATGAAACTCTTGTGTTTCACTTTGAGTAAAGGCGGGAACGTCGTTATTGCGGATATTAAAGCGTTCAATATCAGACAAAGTTTGATAAAACGGCTTCCAAAGTTTCTTGTAAATGAGATGAGTAATAAATACAAAACCGAGCAACAGGAAAAAGAAAAATGCAAGCTGAAGAAGCGTTCCCGACAGAATAATTTTCTTTGCTTCAAATGTACTTAAACGAATCACAAGGATATAATTCTTATCTTCAATTTTTACTCTGGAATATAATATACGGTAATCTTCATCTGCTGCTTCCCGTTCATTATAAAATTTAGCGGAAAAATAGACATTCTCATTTTCTTGTCCATTGTCGGGGATGATTTCTTCATCGTCATTATATTGATTCCAAACAGGAATTTCCGAAATTTTTAATGTTTTCAGGCTTTTCCGATATATTTTTTCTTTTGAGAGAAGTAAAAACTCATCTATTTCATGGACATAATGCTCATTGTAGAAAAAATAGTAAGCCGGATTGTCGAGCATATCTGCCATATCTCCCGAAAGATGCTCTGCCAAAGCGTTCTTTGATATTACGCGGTTTTTATTCCCGATTAAAAACAGCAATAAATCAAATTCTTTTTTAGTCAGAACAACTTCTTCTCCGTTCACAACAACCTCTTTCGATAGTAAATCTATTTTCAAATTATTGGATTGTACATAATTATTACTTCCGTATTGTGTTCTGCGAATCAAGGCGTAAATACGGACGCTTAGTTCGGATAAATGGAACGGTTTGGGCAAATAATCATCCGCTCCGATATGAATACCTTTGATTTTATCATCCAACGAACCTTTGGCGGAAATAATAATAACGCCTGCCCGCTTGTTTTCTTTTTTCAATGTTTCCAGTATTTTCAGTCCTTTCCGCCGGGAAGCATCAAATCCAACAGGATACAGTCGTATTCGTACAACATGATTCGCTCCATCGCATTGCAATAACTTGCAACATGTTCGCAAATATAATCCTGCTTGGAAAGATACTCTACAATACTTTGAGCCAACCCCGGTTCGTCTTCAATCAATAAAATTTTCATGCCGCAAAGTTACTTGATAATTTTGAAGAAATTTGGAAAATAGGATGAAAAATGGCTAAATCTTTTTTCAAGTCCAGCAAAGACCTGTCAGGTTTTGAAAACCCAACAGGTCTAAATTAATTGTCGCATAGGTACTCCAGCTATAAACCTGTTAAGTCTTAAAGACTTAACAGGTTTTATCGGTTAATTCATAATTCCCCCCTAACTCTTAACTAAAAAAAGTGTGGAGACACACAATCGCGCCTCCACACTACACACACGTAAAAATATACCCGACACCGGCGCGAATGAATTTGCACCTATCGAATATATACCATTATTCTGCTACACAGCGGACAGGCATGCCGATCTCCCGAGTGATGTTGTGCGCTGGGATCGTCATCGTGCTATTGAAGTGCAAGGCGATGCCGCCAGTAGTGCTGCCCGGTGAGGATGACCATGCATAGCCGCTCGAACCCATGCCGCTCAATGCACCTGACGAATTGTTACGATTCCCGGAAGCGGGGAAGAACGGAGTGTTTAATTTTCGCAACTGCTTTCCGTTGGCAAAAAGATTGGTGCCGTCTGCTTTCACGGGAGAAACAGCACCCCAACTGGCGGCGCCAACATTACCGTAATCGCCCACTTCTCCAAACTCAGCCGAAGTCGGCATACGCCAGCGTTTACCAGCGGGAGCATAACCCAACTCTGTTAAATACTTACATATATCGCCTATATCGTTGCCAGGGTCATGGACTGTGGTCAGGTATTTTAAATCATAAGGAGCGGGATTAGTCGTAACGTAAGGAATAGCCGTCCAATCCAGAGCAGCGGTAGCGGCGGCCTCAACTCCCTTTTGATAAGTCACCGTATTACCGGTAGTATATGGACCTACGGACGTGATACCTATAAGGCTACCCCATTGGAAATAAACTCCCTGATAGTGCTCTTTGCTCTTATCATTGTAGTCGGCAAACGTCAGGTGACCAAGCGCAGTGTCATAATAGATATTTGAACCAGCCCATTGCAAACGGAGCGGCTCTTCCTGTTCAACTGTATCGTATTTACTTACCGTAACACCTTTAAATTCGATGGGTTTTCTACCAAACAACTCAAACTGGAAGGTATATTGGCGTTCCATTTCAAACGCGATGGAAGAAGCATACGCATCGCCAACGATGGCCGGAACAGGAACCGCATAAGTCCTGT
>BNXY01000064.1 GCA_025999935.1 Bacteroidia bacterium
GGGCGGGTGTATAAACCATCTATCCGGCGGCTACCGAAGACGAACCAGTGCGAATTGCTGCTCCAGTTGTGATAACTGTCGGCATCCGCGCTATTGACTTCCGTTAATTCGCGGGTAGAACCATCAGACAGGTTGAGGATATACAAATCCGCTTCCGAGTGCCAAATGCCGAAATTTCCGTAATTCAAAAGCGTGTACATCAGGTATTTCCCATCGAAAGACGGTTTGGGAAAGGAAACGCTTTTTTCCTGCACATCGGCAAGGATGAGTGTGTCGATTTTGGAACCAAATGTTTTGGTGTCCGGATCAAAAGCGATGCTGCACAAGTTATAGCGGATTTTGCGGTAATCGTCCGGAAGCGTTTGATTGCCGGCGCAACAGAAATACAAGGTTTTCCCGTCGGGAGAAAATACCGGGAAAGTTTCAAAATTTTCGGTTTGCAATAAATTGCAAGTTAGTAATTCGTTCGTTTCCAAGTCATAAACCACGACATCCGAAGCTAAATCCAATACTTCAATCAATTCTTCTTTGGCCGCATGGAAAGTTTGCTGGGTTTTATTTACCGAATAAGCGATGAATTTTTCGGAAGGATGCCAATAGGGATACACGCAAGAGCCAATGGTTTCTTCTGTTTTGGTATCCAATATTTTATAGCTGTTTCCCGTTTGAATGATGGTGCCGCCGTGGGTGCCGCGGATATGCAGGCTCATTTTTTCGGGTTTGGTTTGGTTGAAGGAATGACAATTCATACAACTTCCCGGAACGATCGTGTTTTCGAGGATAGCGCTTTGCTTGAAATTGGATAAGTTGCGTTGGTAGATTCCCATTTTGCTATACACTTCATAGCCGGGGGCGATGAGGCGGTAAGCCAATCCGTAGTCGATGGGATGCGGACTGATGTAAACGGGGAAAGGTGCGTATTGTTTCCATTGTCCGTTCGATTTGACCGAAACGGTAAATTGAATTTCGCCTCCGGTATTGGCTGTAAGTAATTGTTTCCATTGGGCTTCCGGAATATCTATGTAGTCGGAAGATTGGATTTCCAGATGACCTTCTTTCCCGCCTTGGATGCTGAGGTTTATTTTTTCAAAATCTCCGCCAACCGTAAAATTCAGTGGTGCAATACTTGCCGGAATCGTTACGCCGGTATAATCCGGAAATATTTCGGGAATTTCCTGCACCGTTTCAGGATTGGTAACGGATTCTTTACATGCTGAAAACAGCAAGCAAACGCTCAATCCAAGTGCGAAAATGATTCTCAAATTTGAGAATTTGAGAATTTGAGAATTTTTGTTTTCTTTGTTATTTATAAAGCCTAAAGGTTTCATCTGTAATTGATTCTTAATATTGATATTGAGTTTCTATCTTCGCTTTTTTATATTCCCTGAAATGCAGATAATACCAGTAAGTCTTCTGGAATCGTTTTTTCAAAAGCGGTTCGGGCGCCGGAGAGGTAGTATAAATGCCGGCGTATTCTTCTACGTTCTGTTTCACGGAATTACTGATGGGATAAGGAATATCGCTAAGATTGTCGTGGCTCAATCCCCAGATATAAATCAGGGCTTCCTGATAGGATTTGGGGATGGACGGATAATCAAAATCTTTCGGCATCCGGAAATAATCGTGGAAAATCGTCGTGTTTTTTTCCAACAGCGTATAAGCCATTAAATATTCGTAAGCCATCCGGTTATCGCGGTGTTGTTGGAACAACATACCCAGCATCATGTCTTTTTCTCTTTCGCTGAACAGAAAATCTTCATGGGTACGGAAGCGGCGAATTTCTCCCCATTCGGGATGGGCATTAATTTTGGCTTCGTCGTAAAGATGAGTGCGGGTTTCTTTCGCCCAAGCTTTGTAGAACAAAGTATTTTCCAAAAGATGCAGGTATTTTTCTGCAGTTTTATATTTTCCGTTAATCAGATTGGTTTCGGCTAAGCGTTTGATGCTCCGCACGCTTTTCTGATAATCGGGAAGCGATTCCATGGCTTCAAAAGCATAGCGTTGAGCGGTATTGACAAATCCCAGATAATAATAAGGTTCGCCGCCAACCATTGGAATCATAAAGTCGCGCCGAAAAGAGGGCAGCAAGCCTTCCGGCCCATTTTGAAAATAATGGAACATTTTTTCCGAGAGTTGTCCGGTTTTATACAAAGCCAGATTAAGACAGGTAACCGTCATCGGAACGCTCGGCGATTTTTTGTCGGCCATCCGAATGATTTCATCCCAGTTTTTCATTCGGCAATGGTAGTCGTAAGCCATAATTTCTTCCTTGGAAATATTTTTCGCATAACCGTTTTTTCCGACCCATAAAAAGGAAATCAATCCGATAAAAATGATATTGATTAGAAGCGCTATGCGTTGGTTTTTCTCTTTTTTGACATTCGGAATCAGACAGATAGCGACGACCACCAAGAGAATCAGTACCCAAAGAAAAAGCATAGTAGTAGGAGGGAAGTAAACGAAATGAATATAATCCACTCCCCACCAGAAACGGTAAAGCGGGTATTCTTGCAGGAAAAATTTAGCGATAAAAGGGCAAACGGTAACGAGTAAAGCCGCAGCTACGGCAAGCCAAGCGGTTGTTTTCCGTTTTTGCTTTCTCATCAACCATTCGTAAAGCAGGATGAGTGCGGCAAAAAGCGCTGTTGCACCGCCGCATATCCAATAAACCGCCGGAATCATCACCAGTAGGTAAATATTGCGTAAGCGATTCGATTTGAACAATGTACCGAGCCATGCAAAAGCCAAACTCATTACCAAAGCGATAAGTCCGCCGAACTGTGAATTTTCATCGCAAAGCAAGTACCAATAAGCAATGGCAGGTAAAAAAGTCAGGAGCGTCCAAGACAAATCTTTTTTCAAACGGCGGACAATAGCGAACAGCAATTGTTGGATGCACAGCAGAAAAGCGGATACAATGAAAGCGCCTAAACCTGCATAGATGAAAAACTGCGTAAAAAACCGGCCTAAGTAATTGGCTATTCCTCCGGGTGTCGATGCGGTTTCCAAGAAATAATCGCCGGTCAGCAGGAATAACTGAAATTGTTCCTGATAGTGCAGGTGGTTTGGATAATACTTATAAAAAAAGAGAAATGGTACGCATCCAAAGAGTAGCGGTACGAAAAACCGGATATAATTTATTGTTTTCTTCATTCGAATTGTTCTATTTTATCTTTCCAATAAACCTTCTCAATATCAGCCGCATTGAAAGGGAGTTTTCCGGTTGATAATTCGGGAATATTGAATGATTTCAGTAAATAATCATAATAATAAGGATCGCGTTGCGGGAGAACGAAAGGTTTGTGTGCATTTCCTTTCCGGTCAACGTAGCAGAAATAGGGTTTTCCGTATAAACCATCGTCTCTTTTGCTGGCGAAAACGAACCAACGACTATTGGACGACCAAGAATGATAAGTATCTGAATAATTGCTGTTTACTTCCGGCAAATCTAAAATTTCGCCGGTTTTCAGATTTAGCATTTGCAGGTCGGTTTCGCGGTGCCAGATAGGGAAAGTACCATAATCCGAAACGGAATATAAGAGGAAACGCCCATCCGGAGACGGTTTGGGAAAAGAAACGGATTTGCCGTTTTCGTCCATATAAATCAGCGTGTCGATTTGTGTTCCGAATTGTCCGGTGCGGACGTCAAACCCAATTTTGCACAAGCTGTATTTAAGGTTTTTGATACTGTCCGGCAAGGTTTTATTGGGCGCTACACAAAAAAAGATGCTGTTGCCGTCGGCGGAAAAGGTCGGAAAAGTTTCCAGAAAATCGGTTCCGCCAACGATATCCGAGCGGATAATCCTGTTGTTGTCGAAATCGAGAATGACTAAATCGGAAGCAGTATCGTAAACCTCTAATTTTTCTCCGGCTTTCGTATGAAAATCGGGCACTACAATATTGGTGGAGAAAACGCCGTATTTCCCGGATGGATGCAGGTTTCCATAAGTAGCGGAGGCGAACATATCCTTGTTGCGGGTGTTGATTTTTCGTAATTGGCCGTTCCGATTCAGAATGGTTCCGCCGTTTTCGCCCCGGATGTGGAAGAAAGACAGCAGCGGATTTTGATTTCCGGTAATGTGGCAATTCATGCAAGTTCCTCCGGTCAGGTTGTTATCGGCGATTATTCGTTCCTTAAAATTTTCGATGTTTCGTTCTTTGAGTTGGATTTTATTCCAGACTTCGTATCCGGGTTCAATCAGGCGATAAGTCAGGTAGGGGTCTATCCGGTCTTCGACAATATTCCAGTAAAAAGATTTGTATTTAATCCATTTTCCGTGAATTTTCGCCTTTATCTGGATGTTTACCGTATTTCCTTGTTCCGTTTGTAGAAATTTTTTCCAATGTTTTTCCGAAAATTGGATTTTATGGCTGCCCATAGACGTAAGTTGAGAAGCAGCGCCTTTCAAAACGACTTCCGTTTGCTCCGGCTCCTCCCGCATGATAAAATTCAGGGGAGCTATATTAGAGGGAATCGTGACATTGGTATAATCCGGATATATGGACGGCCATTCATCCGATGATTGGATGTCATCCTGTTTGCTACATGCGGCGAACAGAAAAATTCCCAACAGGCAAGTGACGATATGGAATATTTTATGTTTCATTCTTTTAGGGTTGCAAAATGGTAATACAGCCAATAGGTATCGGCGAACTGCTTCCGAACCGGTTCCAAATCGCCTTGACTGCTTTCGTACAGTTGGGTGTATTCGTTGAAATCATTTACCAAATTCGTACTGATTTTGTAATCCGTTATTTTTGCCGGTTTGGCGTGAGTGGCAGCGAAATAAATGAGCAGGGCTTCCGCATACATTTTCGGGACAAAAGCGTTTTTGTCTTTGTAGTAACGGGTATAGGTCTCAAAAAAATGGGGAATATCTTTGTTCAACAGATAATAGCTTAACAGATAATCCAATGCCGGACGATTATCGGGATTGTTTTTTACCAAAAGTTCGAGAGAAGCCTTCGGGTCTTGTGAAGAACGCAAGATGTCGTTTTTGTGAATCCGGCTCCGTTTTTCCTGTAATTCGGGATATTCTTCCGGATTGGGGGCAAGCAACATTTTTTTCATCCGGACGGCCTGTTTCTTGTGAAACCATGTAGCTTCGAGTATGCGCAGGTACTTTGTCGCTGCCGGAACGTCGTCGTTAATCACGTTGATTTCTACCAAACGCCGCATCAGCCTTGAACTGCGTTGATAAGGGGAAAAAATCATGCCCAGCATGGCGGAATGTTGCGCCATATTCATATCGCCGGTATAAAAATAAGCATCGCTGCTGAAAAAGATGGAAAACCACGAGGATTCGGGTTTGACAGGCAGGAACAGACCGGACGTAAACGGTTGATAGAAAGTCATCAGCCGGTCGCCCATCTGCATTTGCTTGGAGAGGGCGATGTTGGTGTAATAGGTGGAAATGGGATTTTGGAGTTTTGTTTTTTCTCCCATTTCTAATACTTTATTCCAATTCTCAAAATAGGCTTCCGAAGCCATTCCGAGTATTTTTTCGCGAGTCGAGTTGGTCGTTATTACTAATCCGCCGATGGCAAAAATCAAGGCAAGAATCATGGTAAATGAAAAAGAAAAAATGGTATTTTCACACTCCCGAATGGTTCTAAAGCAGCAAAGAAAAGCAATGCCTACTAATGTGAATACGCTTAGTCCGTTTTTGATTGTCGGGAAAGGATAAAAATAAGCCTGTTTTACCGTCAAAAGAAAATGAGAATGAACTAAATAAGGAAAAATACCAGCCAATACGAAGAGTATCAGCCAATAAAGAAGCTGCTTTTTACCGTTGTTGATATCGTAAATCAAAACAAGCGCCGGAAACAACAGCATGGCGCTTCCTGCTAAAAAATAAAGGATAGGGACGAGCAAGATTCCGCTGATGATGGAAAAAACCGAATTTCGGATGCAGGTGTAAAGCCGGAAAAAGAGCAAAGGGAACAGGAAAGCCATCGACATAGCGATGGAAAAAGAAATTTCGCTGAAAAAAATCCATTCGGCAATTACCGGAAACAGAGCCAAGAGAGGCGTTAATGTTTTTGTACCCAATAGATTGAGCGTTTTTGAAACCAACAACCACTTCACGAGCAATAGCAAGGAGATAACAACAGCTCCTCCGCCTTTCAGGTACAAAAACTGGGTAAGAAAATCGCCGGAAAGGCAAGCCAATCCACCCGGTTTGCCAAAATAAGATAAAAAATAACCGAAGCTAAAAATAAACAATTGTATTTGTTCTTTGAAATAGAGATGGTAAGGAACAAAGCATTGAAAATAAAAGAAGCAACCGACAATCAGGGCAAAAGCGATAAGCGCTTTCATCTGTATTTCTTTTGTGTCTTGTTTCATTTTCAGAAGAACAATAATAATTGTAAATTTTACACAAAGGTAAGAATAAAAATGCAAATTTCAATTTTATTTATTATCTTTGTATTCGTATATAAATGAATAAGAATATTCTAAAATAAATATTTCTTACCTTTGTCCGCTAAATTATGGCTAAGTATCTTTTTCTTATTTTGAGTTTTTGCCTGCTTCTTTTTTCTTGCCGGAATAATAAGCAGGAAATTAAGTCTGAATATATCGCAAATCAGGCTTATAGCAACGAGTATAACATTGCCGGCGACAGTATTTATTATGCTGTTGGGTTTCAGATTGAAACACATACGGACTACAGGCTCGTCACAGTGCGCAATCCATGGAATATGAATCTTGTATTGCAACGCTATGTTTTAGTGTCAAAAACTGCTGCTTTGCCGGAAAACTTGCCGGAAGGGGTTCTTATCCGCACACCGCTTGAAAGGACGGTTAGTTACGGTTCCGTACAATGTAGTTTTTTTGCGGAATTTGGCGCTTTGCCGACTTTGGTTGGGGTTTGCGAACCGCAATACATCCACATTCCATACGTGCAGGAGGGTGTTCATTCCGGTCGCATCGCCGACATAGGGCAAGGAACAAATCCTGACTTGGAGAAAATCATGTTGGCCGAACCCGAAGCCCTGTTCACTGCTCCAATTGATGGCTCCGGATATGGGCAAACGGCCAAATTAGGTATTCCATTCATTGAGTGCATGGATTATATGGAGTCGTCGCCCTTGGGCCGCGCCGAATGGATTCGCTTCATGGCTTTGTTTTTCGAGAAAAAAGATTTGGCTGATTCTTTGTTCCGGGAAACCGTTGACAACTACAATCAATTAAAAGAACTTTCAGCCCAAGTAAACCGGCGACCGTCGGTGTTTGCCGAAACGATTTACAGCGGAGTGTGGTATCTTCCTGGAGGACAAAGCTATATGGCTCATATTTTCCGTGATTCCGGCGCCGATTATCTTTGGAAAGACGATACCGGTACCGGTTCCATCGGTTTGTCGTTTGAATCTGTGCTTGACAAAGCCGACAAAGCCGATTTTTGGTTAATCAAATACAATAACCCCCAGGATATGAGCTACGAATCATTAAAGAAGAATAATCCGAATTACGCTTTTTTTGATGCGTTCAAACACCGAAATATTTATGCTTGCAATATGGGAAAAGTTACTTATTATGAAGATCTTCCCATTCATCCGGATTATATTCTAAAAGATTTGGTTGGACTGTTTCATCCGGAATTGTTGCCGGACTACCAAGCTAAGTATTACAATAAAATGCGATAACGGAAAATATGGCGGGTCAAACGCCGGTAATGCGGCGACCATCCCAAAATAGTGTCCAGCATACTTGCTTGCTTCATTTTTTATTATCACCTTTGCATACTAATAAAAACTATTAAGAAAATGAAAAAGAACAATCCGGAAACAGAAATTACACATCTTAGAGAAGAGTTGGAACAAGTCAAAAAAGAGAACAAATAGAAAGACATAAATATTTTTGACAACAAGACGCCTCAACTTTTCTTCTTTGAGAATATAGCGCCTAAAAAAAATATTGAGCCGAAATTGATTGTGAGAACAAAAAAAAATGTATTTTTGTAGGCTTAATTTTATGGAGGACAGAAAAAAAATAATGCTTCGTACTTCCTGGATCAGTGTACTGGGAAATGCGTTTTTATCACTGTTGAAAATCGTGACAGGTATTGTTTCGGGAAGTTTGGCGGTGTTGAGCGACGGCTTGGATTCTGCTTCAGACGTGTTCACTTCCTTAATCATCCTGATTGCTACGCCAATAATCAGCAGACCGCCTAATTCAAAATACGTTTACGGACAGGAAAAAGCCGAAAATATGGCTTCTACCATACTTTCCTTTGTAATTTTTTTCATGGGTTGTCAGATATTTATCACTTCCCTCGGGAAAATAATCCACCACGAAATAACGGAGCTTTCCCTATTGGCCGTCTGGGTGACGATTATTTCCATTATCGGCAAATTGCTGTTGGCATTGTACCAATTCTACCAAGGGAAACGGGTAAATTCTTCTATGCTGAAAGCGAATGCCGTCAACATGCGAAACGACGTGATTATTTCAGCCGGTGTATTGTTGGGATTGGGTTTTACTTTCCTGTTAAAATTGCCCATTCTCGACCCGATAATTGCTATGTTGATAGGGCTGTATATTGTTTATTCGGCTGTTGGAATTTTCAAAGATGCCAATTTAGTCTTGATGGACGGTGTCCGAGACACTTCCATTTACAGGGAAATTATCGAAGCCGTCGAAAAAGTGTCCGGCGCTTACAATCCGCACCGCATCCGTTCGCGGCACGTCGGTAATATGTACACTATTGTTTTGGATATAGAAGTTGACGGCAATCTTTTATTGAAGGAAGCGCACCACATAGCACAAGCGGTTGAAGACAGCATCAAACATTCAATAGACAATGTCTATGATATTGTGGTACACGTTGAACCCAAAGGCTTTGTGCACGAAGAAGAAAAATTCGGCGTGAATAAAGATAATTTGTAAGCAAATCATTTTTATTCCTATTTATTATTTGACGCTTCCGGACGTTATTTCAGGAGCAGCGAACTGTCGCCGTAACTGAGAAAACGGAAGTCGTTTGTCAGTGCGTAATCATATATCTCGCGCCAGCTTCCACCGACAAATGCCGAAATCAACAAAAGCAAAGTACTTTTCGGTTGATGAAAATTCGTAATCATTCCGTCAACGATTTTGAAGGAATAGCCCGGTGCAATGAGGATTTGCGTATGCGTAGTCAAAACATCCGATTCCTTTCTTTCCAAGTAATCCAGAATATTTTTCAACGACTGGGAAACGGAAAGAGGAAAATCATCGTTATTTGTTATTTGTTCATTATTCTTTGAATATGGCGTCCATTGCCTGACGGCTAATTCTTCCGAATGGGCATCGGGATGCGTTTCCAAAGCCACACCGATATAATACAAACTTTCCAAAGTACGGACGGAAGTTGTACCTACTGCAAAAATCCGGCCTGCGTTTTTTAATAACTTTTCGATAGTCGATTTTTTGACGGAAATACACTCCGTGTGCATCACATGCTCCGCCAATGTTTCCGATTTTACCGGTTTGAAAGTACCGGCGCCTACGTGCAAAGTCAATTCTTCAAAGTCGATATGCTTTTGTTTCAGGGATTGAAAAACGGCTTCCGTGAAATGCAAACCGGCTGTGGGCGCTGCTACCGAACCTTTGATTCGGGAATAAATCGTCTGGTAAGTTTCTTTATCGCTATCTTCCGTTTTCCTATTTAAATAAGGCGGAATCGGCAATTCTCCATAATTTTCCAATATATCCGCAAAACTCAGATTCGGATTATTCCACTCAAAACGAATCAGATGCGTTTCGCCATGAGATTCCATTTTTTCCGCCGTGAATTGTGCTCCGTGTACCTCTTTCAAAAGTTTTCCGTCTTTCCATCTTTTCGCATTGCCAATCAGGCACAACCAAGTACAGGATTGCGTTTGGACAAAAGCTTGGGCATAATCCGCCGGCTTTTTAGGTTCTAAGCAAAAAATCTCAATTTGCGCTCCGGTTGTTTTCTCAAAAATCAAACGCGCCTGAATGACCCGCGTATTGTTAAAAACCAACAAGGCTTTTTCGGGCATAAAATCGCTCAGGTTTTGAAAGGTATCTTCGGTGATCTGCCGGTTTTTACAAACCAATAATTTAGACTTATCTCTTTCTTTCAAAGGGAATTTCGCTATCCGCTCGTCCGGTAATTCGTAATTGAAATCTTCTATGTGAATATCTTTTGCTTGCGCCATTAATTTACCTGTATTTTATTTTTCCAGTATCCGCTTGATATGGTTTTTCAAAATGTAGAAAGCCGGCGCAGCCATTGCTCCGTGGTCATATCCATCCAATTCATACAAATAAGATTCTTTATGTCCGGCAACATTCATCATGCGCCAAAAATAAGCATTTTCTTCATAACGACCCAGCAATTCCATGTTTCTATCTCCCGAAATAATAATCAAGGGCGGAGCGTCCGCACGGACATAGAAAAGGGGCGCAAATTCATCAATGATTGGTTGTGTCTCCTTAATCCCTATCATTTTACGATAATTGTAATGAGAAACGGCTTGCCCGCTGAAAGGAATTATTCCGGCAATGGAATTGGCATCCAGATGATAGGCTGACAGTAATTGTTTATTTAAACCAACTAAACTAACCAAATAACCTCCCGCAGAATGACCGGAAACGAATATTTTTTGAGGACTTCCGCCATATTTTTCAATTTCATTGAAAACCCAAGCTATGGCAAGTGTAGCATCATCCACACAATCAGCAATATTCACTTTGGGCAAGAAACGGTAATTAACCGCAACTACCGCCAATCCACAGTTCTTCAATTCTCCCGGTATGGATTTATTTCCACCGGTCAGTCCACCTCCATGAAACCAAACAACCGTAGCAAAATCTTTTGCATTTTCCGGATAATAAATGTCTAATACACAACGCTCCTTGGCATAAGAATCGTCAGAAGTGCGATAACTGATATCCTTCTCCGTGCGGTAAGTCGTTTGTCCGAAAACCGTTATAATAGATGATAAAAACAAGAATAAAATAAGAAACTTTTTCATACTTTTAAATTTTATAAAGTGCAAAGTTAAAAAAAACTTACATAGTCTGAAATTTTTTTCAATTAGAATTATTGTTACCTTTGCAAAAGACCTCTCAAAAATGCGGAATCCCGCAAAATCCGGTAAACGATTTGATATTAACTACTCAGGTCTGTTCAATAATCAAGTATATTGATCAACAGACTTTACTGCCAAAAAAGGAGAAAGTTGGTTTTTTCTGGCAGTATCAGCGATAGAATGTATGACCGCGTAGGCCGCCGCACCCTTATTCGATCGGAATCCGCCGGATACCTTTTGTTTGACTTTCAGCGGTCTG
>BNXY01000065.1 GCA_025999935.1 Bacteroidia bacterium
CCGATAGCCTCATTTAGCTGTTTGGTGCAACAGAATAGCAATTCTTCAAATTTTTGCATGATAGTTTGTCGGTCAATCAAATGCCATTCTTCCGTTTTTCGTTTGTGGATGGCTTCTTGAAGGAGTTGCTCCCATAAGAGACAAAGCCCTTTACATGCGAAGGTGCCTGGCCTTTGGCTAAACAGCCGCAAGTACAGTGTTTGCCTACAATCCGGTGTTGAGTTAATTGGGGTTGTATGGGAGGAATACTGCTGTTGTGGCTATCTTTCTTCGGTGATTCATACTTGGATAGCCGTTCGCGCAAATGGCTATTCTCCATCTCCAACTGATGGTTCCTAAAACGAAGGAACGCATTATCCTTTTCCAATACTTGTACTTTGTTCTCAAGTAGAGTTATTTTACCCGTAAGGGTGGATAATACATGTTCTATATCTGTTAATTCCATCATCGTTCTATAGCCATTTTTTTAATTGTCCGGCGTTTTGTATTTAAACGAGGATAGCTGTAGTTTAGTATTTAAAATCAATTAAATATTTTATTTATCTGATTAATTCGTGATTGTGGGATGCGGAAGGTGACCTGAGTAGTTACAATCATGCAGATTGCTCAGTATAATATCACGAGCAGTCGCACCTATTACATAAAAATCCACATTTATTTTACTAAAGAAGCTGTTTAGCTCTTTCAGCAAGTCTTTCAATAGCGGATTGTTTAAGTTTTCATTTGAGATATTGTAGCTCATTGTTCAATATTATTTCTGCGGTTTCTATATTTCGGCTGTCTCCACTGCCCATAAGATCGGCGTAAGTCAAGAGAGAAGAAGCTGTATTCCCTTCTTCTGTGTCATAAAACAAACGTAGTATCTCTATTTTTCCATTATCGTCAGGGACAAGTTTCAATAATTTACCCAAAGATTGCCAAGTGGCATCCGTATAAATGGTGAAATTTGCCGGAGTAAGATTTTGTGTTAGAATACCAGCAGCACATTCGCCACCCCACAATGTTTTTTCAGAAACAGAAGACAAGTTCAGGCTGTTCCAGTTCGCATGTTCAGATTTATTCATGAAATTCATCCTTTTTATGAATAACTTGGGACGAAGTACATCATTATAAGCAATAACCCAACGTTTCAGCAAGTCTATTTTATTTTTAAGTATCTTCTTGTTTTTTGTCTTTAAGAGAAATTTTGACTCAACAAGCTCCTGAACAATAGTACTTACTGAACCCAATGATATTTGGGATAACTCGGAAAGTTCTCGAAATGACTTATTGATATTGTCCGGATTAACAAGTAGACAGTATATCAGCTTTATTCCAGCTTCTTGAAAGGCACGAGGTTGGTTTGTTTTAGGGAGTCGCTCTATTTTCTTTCCTTCAACAATCAGTAAAATACTATTATGTTGTATGTTACAGTTCCCTGCGGCATCAATGTAGTTAATTCCCTTTTCGACAAAAGATTTTGCTATAATAGAAGGAATGTATTTGGTAATGAGGAGTACAGGAAGATTTTCCTCTCTTGAAGCATCCTTGAGCTGCTGAAGCACAACACCTTGATTTCCTTGCGTGATTTCAGGCTTCACGTCAACGATAAAACGCTCTTCTTTTATCCGAGCAACACTATTGCTTTCTCTTTTACTGTCCGAGTAAGTTATAGTAATTCCCGCATTTTCAAGCAATTTATCCTTTACTTCCTCTAATAGGACATCTTTTGTTTTCATGGAGCTTGTTCATTTTAATTAGCTGTTCATTGTCAATGAACATGCAAATATAATGAACATTCTTGAATTAACAAGAAGAATGCTACTATTTTTTTAGTTTACATGATAATAGTAACAATACATCGGAATAGATGATGTATGATTGGGGAAATAGTTTTATTTCTATATCGTTACCCATTGTGGCTGCTTTTGCAGATATAATTGTGTTTTTCAATGGATTGAAAAATAAAATTTGTTACCTTTGCAAAATCAATAAATATAACAATGAAAATAGGAGATAAAGTACGTTTTCTAAATGCTGTTGGCGGCGGAATCGTCAAAGGATTCAAGAACAAGGATATCGTTTGGGTGGAGGAAGAAGACGGATTTGAAACCCCGGCGTTGATACGGGAATGTATTGTGATGGAATCCGGCGGACAACAAGTAAAAACGCCTTCCCAAGCGGAACCGCCCAGACCGGTTATTCAGGCAGAACCGCCGAAACCCAAACCGGAAAAACAGGAAATCACAGAAACTTCCGGCGGCGACCGGCTGAATGTGTATCTGGCTTATCTTCCAATGGATATAAAATTAGTGGGCAAATGCAATTACGAAACTTTCTTAGTTAACGACAGCAATTATTACCTCTTTTTCAATTATATGAGCCGAAAAAACAATGCTTGGCTCAGCCGTCATTCGGAGATTATCGAACCCAATACACGGCTTTTCATTGAGGAATTTTCCAAAGAACAAATTAACGATTTGGAGAAAATCTGTATCCAATTCATTGCTTTTAAGAAAGATAAACCATATAGTCTGAAAAATGCATACAGCGTGGAATTACGCATCGACGGCGTGAAATTCTATAAACTGCATAGCTTCCGCGAAAATGATTTTTTCGACGATGAAGCCCTTATTTATCCGGTGGTTGTCAACGATACGGCCGAGCGGGAAATGCTGATTTCGGCTACCGATTTACAGGAAGCGATGACACAAAAAGCGAAATATGATTTCCCGAATCGTCGTCCGGAACCGGTAAAAAAGGAAAAAGCGCCGACCGTTATCGAAGTCGATTTGCACATCAACCAACTATTGGATTCTACCGCAGGAATGAGCAATACGGATATAATCAATGTCCAACTCGAAAAATTCCATACCATTATGAAAGAAAACAAAAACAAAAAAGGACAAAAAATTGTTTTTATTCATGGAAAAGGCGAAGGCGTTTTGAGAAATGCCGTCTTATCGGAGTTGAAATTGAAATACAAAAACTTTCCCGTACAGGATGCTTCGTTCAAGGAATATGGATTTGGGGCGACTATGGTTACAATTGCCTGCATTTAGAACGCAAATGACACAAAATACACAAATCAACGCACATTTTATTTATTGAAAAATCAAGATTAGATACGATTTTTAAAAATATATTTTTGCGAAAATTTGAGTTCCAATAGCGAAAGAGCTTTATCTCAACTCTTCAATCTCTTTCAACCACAAATTTGCACTGGCGTCACTGGGCATCCGCCAGTCGCCGCGGGGCGACAGATTGACCGAACCTACTTTTGTCCCATCCGGGATGCAACTGCGCTTGAATTGCTGGCTGAAAAAGCGGCGGAAGAAAACTGCCATCCATTTCAGAATCGTTGGATTGTTGTATTTACTTTTGAAAGCGTGTTGCGCCAGAAAATAAATTTTGGTGGGCGTAAATCCGTATCGCAAAGTATAAAAGAGAAAAAAATCGTGCAATTCGTAAGGCCCTACCACATCTTCCGTAAATTGGCTTATCTGGCCTTGGTCATTGGCGGGAAGCAATTCCGGACTTACGGGCGTATCCAAAATATCCGATAAAGTCGCTTTGGACGTTTCTTCCATTTGCGTGTCCGCTACCCATTTTACCAAGTGACGAACCAATGTCTTTGGGATTCCGCTGTTTACGCCATACATCGAAATATGGTCGCCGTTGTAGGTTGCCCAGCCCAAAGCCAGTTCCGACATATCGCCGGTGCCGATAACCAAACCGTTCATTTGGTTGGCTAAATCCATCAGGATTTGCGTACGTTCGCGGGCTTGGGTATTTTCGTAGGTCACATCGTGTAGGGCGGGATTGTGGTCGATGTCTTTGAAATGTTGTTCGCAAGCGGCGACAATGCTGATTTCTTTTACTGTAATTCCCAAGGATTTCATCAATTGAAGCGCATTCGAGTGTGTGCGTTTAGTAGTTCCAAAGCCGGGCATGGTCACGCCGCAGACCGATTCTCGCGGCAATCCCAATTTGTCGCAGGTTTTTACGCAAACCAACAGCGCTAATGTAGAATCCAACCCGCCGGAGATACCCAGTAGCAAGGATTTTGCACCGGTATGCACCACCCTTTGGGCTAATCCTGCCACTTGGATGGAAAAAATTTCTTCGCAACTTTCGTTATAATTGTCTGTTGCCGGGATAAATGGCGTCGGATTGACAAACCGGCTTAATTCAAAAGGGGCAAAATCATCATCATATAAACTGTAATCAAATGAACTACAATGTTTACTATCCGGATTGCTGATAAAAGTGGTATTTTTCTTCCTTTCGGCATTCAATAAATCCAAATCAATTTCGCTGATAATCAATTGTTCTTTCAATTGAAACCGTTTGGATTCGGCCAATAATTTGCCGTTTTCGTAAATATAAGCGTTTCCGGCATAAACCAAATCGGTGGAAGATTCTCCAAATCCGGCTGCGGCATAAACGTATGCTGCTTGGCAACGCGCTGATTGTTGGCTGATTAATGATTTTACATATTGCTGTTTGCCGATTAATTCGTCGCTGGCAGAAAGATTGAAAATCAACCGGGCGCCATTTAAAACATGCTGCGAACTGGGCGGAATAACCGACCACAAATCTTCGCAAATCTCTATGGCAAAAGGAATATCGTTGAACTCGAAGGTAAGAGAAGACCCAAATTCGATATGCGTATAGTTTGCATATTCTGCTTGAATCGACGGAAGGTCTAATGGGTAAGATTCAAACCATCTTTTTTCATAAAATTCGGAATAATTCGGAAGGAAAACTTTGGGAACGATGCCTCGAATCCGGCCTTTTTGGCAAAGAATCGCACAATTATATAATTTGGAATTTACTTCTACCGGTGCGCCGACAATAAAACTTAACGGTAATTTAGCCGTCCGGTCAAGCAGTTTATAAAGTTCGTCGCCGCCTTTTGTTACCAATGCTTTTTGAAGAAACAAATCTCCGCAGGTGTATCCCGTTATGGACAGTTCGGGAAAACAAATAATCTCAACACCTTGTTGATTGGCTGCAACAATCAATTTTTCGATTTGCTGAACATTAAATTCGCAATCAGCCACTCTCAATTCGGGGATAGCGGCGGCAACTTTGTGAAATCCGTATTTTTCGCTAAATTCGTAATATTCCATATTGGTTTAATATTTGAATTTGTATATTTTAGTTTCGTAATTATCGGTATTGATATGTACGGCAATATTTTTTTTATTTCCCGGTTTACCCAAAACATTTTCCAAATCAAAAGAAAGGAAAAAATGAACCGGAAATCCGACTAAATCATTATTCGGATTGTGCTCGAAATAAATCCGAAGGGTATCGTTGGATAATTGGGTAGAATCGGCTAACAGCCCGATTGTGTGCGCTTCCGATTTTCGGTTGATGTACATTTGCAGGTTCAGATAATGACTTCCCAACCAAACACTTTCAAGATGAACCGGCGCTTTGATGGAAGATTCAATATCTTTTCCATCCGTTAATTTCAATTTTCCTTGCGGAATTTTAGATGCTCCATTTAAGCGGACTACCTGATCATAACCGGATTTCGTTTCCGGAAGCAAAGTGTAATTGATTAAAACCCGGTCGCCGGATTGAAATATCAGCTTTTCATTTTCTTTCGTATTCAGGATTTTCTTTCCATCATCCAATAAAAAAACATTCTTTTCCATTGCGGTTACGATTTCCTCATAATATTTGTCAAATCCGTAATCGACTTTATCATTTTCGCAGGAGATCAGAAAAACACTTATTGCCGCCAGTACAATAAAGCGCTGCATAATAGATTTATTCATAACTATTTAACTGATAATTGGTTTTTTACCGGATGGGCATACATTTTCAATATTTTTTCCGTAAGAAAAGGAATATCTTTATCCGGCAAATCAATTTTATCCAATTGCTTTTGCAAATAGGCGTCAAAAGATTTCAAATTATCGCCGGAATATTTTTCTTTGAAAATTCCTTCACCCCAGAGACGGTCGTATGCGATATAATTTATCGGATAAAACCGGTAGTTCAAAAAGATTTCATTGTCGATCAATGAAGCAATCTGCGTTACCAATTCAAGTTTTCCTAAGGAAGCGTCTAATTTCGACAAAGCCGGATTAATTGAATTTCCGATTTGCAGATGGATATTTCCTTTGTATCCCAACAATCCGGTTTGCATATTGAGGAAGTCGTCCTGCTGCGATTTTTTAAATTCGGGATTATCTCTCCGCTGTTGAAACTCTTTGGCTTTCAAGTAATCGCAAGGGTCGTATTCGTATGAAAAAGAAGCCGGGGTAATATTTAATTCTTCGATATTTTGAAGAAAACTTTTATCTCCACCCATGGCCAGCATTTTCAAAACGCTTTCCTGTGTCCGGTCGTTTGAATCTTTTGCCCGTCCTTCGCGTTGGGCAATCCAGACGGATTGATTTTTATCCCGCAAGGTAAAATGGATGTATTTGGAAAGGTGTTGTGAAACTTCCAACATTTGCCGGATGGAAACGCCACGTTTTACGATAAAACTTTTATTCAATTTTACGAGGTCTTCAATCCAATCGTATAACAGCAAATTATCTCCGATAGCAATTTCCGTAGTTTCAAATCCTTTTTCTATCAAGGTAGCATTCAAAATCGAAGCGTCCAGGATGATGTCGCGATGATTGGAGATATACGTGCAGGCTTTGTCTTTCAATATCTTTTCAAAACCGCCGCAATCCACCTTGTCCGCCGTTTGGCCGGTAATTCTAAACACCGTTCCGCCAACTAATTTTTCTTGAAAATCTTTTTTATTGGTAAACGTTCGCATCATGGCTTCAAATTGCCGCCAATCCATTTCAGGAAATAAAAACGCTATAATCTTTTGAAACTGCGGACTTTCCAAAAGACGGTCTATTACGGGAGCTACTTCCTCGTCATAATACGGGCGTATGTCGTCAAATTCCGGATTCCTTTCCATAATTGTCTGATAGTTCGTTTTCTATAATTTCAGTCATTACATCCCGAATAACTAAGCCGGCGGCTTTCACTTGTTGAGGAATAAAACTGGTAGCAGTCATGCCGGGCGTTGTATTTACTTCCAACATCCGCACTTCTCCTTCCGGCGAAATAATAAAATCTACCCGGATAATTCCTTTGGCATCCACACAATCGTATATTTTGGCAGTCAGTGATTGAATTTCTTCCGTCAATTCCTTTGAAATACGCGCCGGCGTGATTTCTTCTGCTTTCGATGCGGTGTATTTTGCTTCAAAATCGAAAAAATCATTTTTACTAACCACTTCCGTAATGGGTAAAATGGTTTTTTTATCTTTGATTTTATAGCATCCGCAAGTGACTTCCGTTCCGGGCATAAAACTTTCGATAAGCGCTTCGTTCCCTTCTTCAAAAGCGGCAACGATTGCGGCGGGCAACTGTTCGGCCGAATTTACCTTACTGGTGCCAAAACTGGAGCCGCCATCATTGGGCTTTACGAAAACAGGTAAACCTAACTCCGAAATGATTTCTTCAAAACCCAATTTTACCCCTTTTTTCAAACACAACGATTTGGCTGTTTTAATCCCGAAATTATTCAAATATTTATTGCAGGAATATTTACTGAATGTCAGCGCTGCGGATAGAACGCCACAACAAGAATAGGGGATGTTCAGCATATCGAAATAGCCTTGCAGAAGGCCATTCTCACCCGGTGTGCCGTGAATCGTGATATAGGCAAAATCAAATTTTACCTTATTTCCGGCATCATTAAAACTGAAATCATTTTTATCAATTACCGGTTCTTCGCCGTTCTCCCGCTGAACGCTCCATTTATCTTTTGTAATCAATACAATATACAAATTATATTGTTCAGGGTCGATAAAAGATTTTATTCCCTGAGCGCTTTTCAGCGAAACAACTATCTCGGAAGAATAACCTCCGGCAACAATGGCAATGTTTTTTTTATTTCTCATATTTTCTCCATTTTTCTATTAAATGCTCCATATCTTCCGGCAAAGGGCTTTCAAAAAACACTTCCTGTTTGGTTCTCGGATGAGAAAATCCCAGGGTCTGTGCGTGTAAAGCCTGCCGGGAACAAATTTCAAAACAATTTTGGATGAATTGTTTGTATTTGGTAAAATGATTTCCTTTCAAAATTTCGTTTCCGCCATAACGCTCATCATTAAATAAGGTGTGTCCAATAGATTTCAGATGTACCCGGATTTGATGGGTGCGCCCGGTTTCCAACCGACATTCGATGAGTGTCACATAACCCAATCGTTCCAAAACCCGGTAATGGGTAACGGCCGGTTTTCCGTTTTCTCCACCGGGAAATACGGTCATCAGCATTTTGTCTTTCGGATTTCTGCCGATATTTCCTTCTATCCGGCCTTTCTCTTCTTTCACATTTCCCCAGACCAAAGCGATGTATTTCCGTTGGGTGGTTTTATTCAGAAATTGTATGCCCAAGTTCGTTTTAGCCTCCGGTGTTTTGGCAATTACCAATAATCCGGAAGTGTTTTTATCTATGCGATGCACCAATCCCAAACGCGGGTCTTTGGGGTCATAATTCGGCTGGTCTTTCAAATGCCAAGCGATGGCGTTAACCAATGTTCCCGTATAATTTCCATGTCCGGGATGTACGACCAAACCGGGCGGCTTGTTGATTACCATTAAATCATTGTCTTCATAAACGATGTTCAGGGGAATGTCTTCGGGCGTAACTTCCAGCGCTCTTCGCGGACGATCCATGACAACGGTAATGATGTCGCCCGGCTTGACTTTGTAATTGGATTTTACCGGATTCCCGTTGGCCAAAATACATCCGGCATCGGCAGCCAATTGGATTCGATTCCGGGAGGCATGTTCGATTCGGGTAACCAAAAACTTATCTACCCGTAAAAGCGTTTGTCCTTTATCGGCTATAAAACGGAAATGTTCATAAAACTCGTCTTCCGAATCTTCAATTAAATTTGAATCTTCCGCTAAATCTTCAATATCTTCAATAAAATCTTCCATTCAATTCAGAACCATGATTCGTCGGGACTTCCTTCCAATATGACTGAAGAATCAACATCCGGAGCTACGATTTCTTCCGTTCCCGAACTTACCAATATAGACAAAGGCGTATCTAACGAAAATTTACTCCCCGGCTCCACCGGTACTCCCCGGCTTTCCAAACCGATCGCCAAATCGCGATAAGCTCCGGGAACAATTTTCACAGTCACTCTTTCAAATCCTATTGATTGAAGCATTGCCAAAGCTTGTCGTTGAGATAAATCTTTCACATCCGGAACAGTAATTAGCTGTGCGGTAAAAGAATTGATTTTGAGATAAATCGTCCGGCCTTTTTTCACTTTAGCGCCAATAGGCGGAACGGTTTCCAGAATACTTCCGGGAATCGCGCTTTTTGAAAAAGTTGAATCTATAACCTGAAAAAACAGGTCTTTGCTCGTAAAAAAAGCCTCTGCTTTTTCAAGCTGTAAACCTTTTACATCCGGCACTTCCACGGCTTCTCCGTGTTGGGTGTACACTTTCAGCCAACTCAATATGGCAAATACCAATACCAGAAAAATAAGAACGGCAATCAGCAAATTCTTAACATAAATATTTTTTAGAAATTTTCCTATCTGCATAAGCTTGCGTTTAATCTTGCAACAAAAATACGAAAAAAGAATAGGATAAAAACATAAAAAGGGAATAAACTTTTGGTTTATCCCCTTTTATCTGCTATTTACCGGATTTATCCGTTATATTCGTCCGATACAGTGAGTTTTTTTCTGCCTTTGGCTCTGCGCGATGCCAAGACTCTGCGACCATTCGCAGTTTCCATTCTCTCACGGAATCCGTGTTTGTTTTTTCTCTTCCTGTTGGAAGGTTGAAATGTCCGTTTCATAACTTATCTATTTATTTGTTTATTTCTTTACAATCGGGTTGCAAAGGTAAAGCTAATTTTATAAATAAACAAATTTTCGAGCATTTTTTATTCCAAAATTTTGATTTTGATATTTTTGAACCAAACATCTTCGCCGTGGTCTTGCAAACCGATATAACCTTCGTGCGCTTCACCGCCCAAGTTGGTCAACAAACCATAAGCCAAAGGATAGTCTCCACCCGGTTTGAATTTACTATCGGCGATACGTTCATTCCATTGCGGAGTCCACAAATGATATTCCAAAACATTTTTGCCGTTTTGTTTGTGAACGACTGTTCCTTTGTAAACAAGGATTGCACCGGTGTTCCATTCTCCCACCGGATTAGCGTTTTGCGGATTAGCCGGAATCATGTCATACAAAGAAGCTGATTTACGATTGCCGTTTTCGCCCAGATTGGCATCAAGATGATCTACATTATCCAATATTTGGTATTCCGGAGAAGAAATCCAAATATTTTGGCCTTTAATTTCACGGGCAAGATAAAAAATACCTGAATTAGAGCCTTTTCCTACTTTCCAATCGAAAGTCAGTTCGAAGTTTTTGAACTTGTGGGCAAAAATCAAATCTCCGCCATCGTCGGCATGAGCTTCGCCTTGTCCCGAACCGCTTACTTTAAATGCACCTTCGTCGATAGACCATCTACCGGGAACTGTATCGGCATCATAAGCTCTCCAACCGTTGAATGATTTTCCGTCGAATAAAGTGATGAAACCATCTTTGTCTTTGGGCGCTTCGGCCAGATTACTTACTTGGGGTTTATTAAATTCCACATAAGTAAGACCTTCAGGTGTTGTAATATACGTT
>BNXY01000066.1 GCA_025999935.1 Bacteroidia bacterium
CTTATATCGGTTGTGCAGCACTCAGTTGTCATTCTCAATCCGAACCAAAAGAATATTTCGTCCACTCCGGCGAATTTGTCTGTGAATATCCGTTCAACGACACCACCAAATGGGCCATTACCTGCCGAGTTTGGGGGTTGCTGAAATACTATCATCCAAACGTTACGGCAGGCAAATTGGATTGGGACGAAGTTTTATTGGATAGATTAGAAAATATTCATTCGGCTTCTACCCCGGAAATGGTTAATACAGAACTTAAAAAGATGTTGGATGTTGCCGGAAAATATACGCACAAAAGGGATGATAACTGGAATGATTCCTTAAACATGAATGTCAACTTATGCTGGTTGGATAATTCGTTTTTGAATGATACCCTGCAAAACGAGTTGAAAAAGATAGCTTCACAATGGGTAAAACATCCGTCTTACTATAGTATCGGTTATGATTTGAATATGCCCTTCACAATTTCTAATGAAAAAGAATATAATTCCGGTGTCATATCTTCGTATCCATATCGTCTATTGGCTCTTTTTAGATATTGGAACATGATTTATTATTTCTCGCCCCATAAATATCTCATGGACAAATCGTGGGACACAACATTGAATGAATCAATTTTTCCATTCATCAACGCCACTGATGATCAGTCTTATAAGATAGCCCTTTTAAAATTAGCGGCAGCTCTCAATGACGGTCACGGCTACCTTACTTTTGACAAAGAGTATCCCGGCGAAAGTAAGAATATTATTGAATTAGTGGATGGAAAAACAGTTGTGAGAATAGACAGAGGAGGATTAAGTAAAGGAGATATAGTCAATAGCATCGGAGAACGGGATATAAATCATATCCGGGACAGTCTATCTGTTTTGATTTCGGCATCCACTCCAGGCAACAAAGAATACCGTATAAACTGTTTTGTGGCTGAAATGATATTTTTCCATGAAACAGATGTTGCCATTTCAAGAGAGGATCAAAAATTAACAGTTCATGCACTTCCCTATCCTTTTAAGAAGACAGATACACTCCCCCACAGATGGCTTACCAATGATATCGGCTATGTTGATTTGTCATTATTAACAACAGAATATATTGATTTGATATTTCAATCTTTTTCAGATGCGGAAGGTATTATTTTTGATTTGCGGAAAACAGGACCCTATAAGTATAATGTGATCCAATTGGAATGTTATCTGTCTGACCAAAAAGTGATCCGTTTGTTTCCGCTTATTGTGCCGGATGGGGGACATCCCGGAACTTATTATTGGGCAAAAGATATACAATACACCATTCCAGATAGCATAGAGTGTCCTCAATTTAAAGGGAAAATTATTTTTTTAATTGATGAAAGTACTCAAAGTTCTTTGGAATCGCGAGCTTGGGGTGCTCGTGCTAATTACAACGCAATACTGATTGGACGTCCTACATCTGGAGCATTGGGA
Source organism: Bacteroidia bacterium (assembly GCA_025999935.1). Taxonomy (GTDB): domain Bacteria; phylum Bacteroidota; class Bacteroidia; order Bacteroidales; family Azobacteroidaceae; genus Azobacteroides. The sequence goes on from BNXY01000066.1 coordinate 1,440, forward strand.
CAAGTTATACGTTTTCCTCTTTTGGAAAATTATACGGCAATCTTTTCCGGAATTGGCGCTTTTTCATCAGATGGGACAGAATTACAACGAAAAGGCATCATTCCCGATATTGAGGTTTATCCTACTATGGAATCTATCAAAGCCGGTAAGGATGAGATTTTAGAGGCTGCTATTGAGTATTTAAATATAAATTAGCATTTATGACTACAATACATACTCAACATTGAGGACTCTTCGTACCATTGAAACTCAAACAGCCTATTACGCTCAAGGCCGGTCGAGCCGCCGATATCGTCCCTGTTGTTAATGGCAAAATACCATGGAACATTGGGTAAAGAAGCCGGTCTTGAATGGGGTGGCGCTTGGATGCGCTTAATGCTTTTGGAATCGGTTGGGATGCGGCGCATTACCAATTCGCAGCATTGTAGTTATCCTTAAACTCTTTTTCATCGCAGTTGCTATTAATCCGAGATAACCGGTATTCCGTCTTTCGTTAATCCTTCAGCGCTGACAGACATCTTTTTGCATGAATTATTATTGTAAAAAACGACACCGGCTTGGCCGAGACTGTCGGTCTTTACATCCGGACACCAATAGAGCGTTCGGCGGTAGTCAATTTCGCCGGGAATGGGCGTAGTTTTTTGATAATCGGGTGAATAAAACGCTTCTGATGAAGAATATCCTTCTAATCTTGTAGCGCGATAACCGGTTTGCTTGCGAATAGGCGCTTCATACGGATAAACAAATATTCCAGCCAATCCGGCTTTGTCCCAATCCGGCATGATGTCTTTGGCCTCTCGGCGCTTGGTTCCTTCAAAAGAGACGGTTATTTTCTCAATTTCATCCAAAGGAATGCGTGAAATATCCGGACGAGCATCCAAATTTTCCCAAATCCCCTTTTTTTCGTAATAAATTCCTGCTCCTTGAGCGCCATTATAGCTTATGGCGGGAATTGCTTTTCGGGCTTTTTCGTAACGAACTCCTGCTGTCAGAGCGGCGAGGTTGCTTATTCCGGGATTTGGATTCCCCATATTAAAATTTTTATCTCTATATTCCATATAGTCCCACATCGTATTATTATATGGAGGATCCAAACCATTATCTATGAAATAATTAAATTCCTTTTCGACATTGTAGGCAATATCCGGTTTAATTCGGCGGCCGGATACCAAAATTTCAGACAAATATTGCATCTTTTCCAATGCCGGGATGGAATCCGGTTGGTCTGAGCCGGAAAAAATACCGTCGATTCGTTTCGGAGCTACTATTTCTTCAAACGAATATGTTTTTGCGGACGGCAAGAATTGCCGGTCAAGCGTTATCAAGGTATTTATCGGCGTTTGATTGGAATCCGTCAGTAATTCGATGAAGCACATTCCCTTAAATTCAGTTTCAAAAGAAAACACAAATTCGCCGTCTGAACCGGTCGTGTAAGATCCGGACAAAATATTGTCATTCAGATAAATATTGGCTGTTACGTTGATGCCGCCCATCGGTTCTTTTTTCTTAAGAGACAGGATACGTCCTTTAACCAAGATTTCTTTTTCCATGTAATGCGCCGCCTTAAAAGATTCCAAGCCGGTTATTCCTTGAAAATACCGTCGCCAACCTTGAACCAGCATCAATAAATCAAGCGCCTCGGCATGTTGCAGGTCGTCGGACTCCAAATAATAGGCTGGGTTTTCGATGTATCCTTTCAGTTCAGAACCCAAAAGCAGATTGGTGTAAAGGTTATCGGAGTACAAAGTTTTCATTTCCTTACCGGCATCTCTGATCGCCACCGAAAAACAGGCTTCTTTCGGATTTCCTTGATTATCAAAAACCCGGAAGTTCATATTTACTTTTTCAAAAGCCTGATAAACAGCCTTATCGGAAGATACGTCGATTGAACCTTTATCCGCTTTCCGGTTCACAAAAAAGAGCCGGTCGGATAAAATTTGGCCTTGAGAATTAAACAATGTCAGCCGGTTTACGCCGGAAGGTAAATCACTTATATCCAAATTATAATTTGTTTTTTGCTCTGCCGAATAAATATAGTGGAAAGATTGCACCTGTCCGTGGAAACTTATCACTAAGCCCAGATTTTCCGGCTCAATATCTTTCGTTCTTTGAAGCAACAGCGTTAATGTTTGGGTCTCTTGTCGAAGAAGATTCAATACATATCCGGAAGTAAGGCTGTTGGGTAGCTTAAACTTGTACATTTTTTTATCCTTTACAACAACCATTTGTTGCGGTTTTTTGGATGGGGTACATTCAAATGATCCCATTCCTTTGTGGAGTGTGTTGAAACGGATTTCTTTTTTATCTTCATCTTTATAAATACATTCTACGTCAACGCTTTGGCCGTTTTCATCCGTTACTTTGAAAGCCACTTTGGAAGTCAACCCCTGAATGGTATGCCCGCCTTCCGGATAAAATGAAACTTTCAGATTTTTTACTTTTTCCAAAGGTTTTCGCATCTTATCGATAAAAGGCGAGCGTTTGTCAATTTCCGTATTCGCTTTTGGGTCAATCTCATCCATCTCTTCCGAACGGTAGATGGGAAAAACGCGTGAAAAGAGGCAATCATCGCCAAAATTCAACATGTAACGGGTGTAAGCTCTGATTTCGTAAAACCCCGGAGGCATCGTGTGCGGCAAAGTAAATTCCCCGTGACATTGTCCATCTTCAATTTTCAGTTTTTTACTGTCTTTCACTTCGCCGGACGGCGTGAGCAGTTCTACGTACAAAATCCGGCTTAGGCCGGTTGGTTGGTTCTGTCCGGTTGATATTAAATAAGCTTTGAACCAAATAGTTTCGCCTAAGAAATAGCCGGTATTGTCGAAATGAAGATATACTTTTTCCTGTGGATACAAGTAGTTGAAAGCTTGGATATTTTCCCCAAAAAAGAATAATTTTTCTTTTGTAACACCGGGTTGGGAAAAAGCCGGGAACTTTATCAATAGGAATAGAATGATATAGATATATAATGTCCGTTTCATGTCTGTGTATTAAGTTGTGGCAAAGCTATAAAAAAAATTGTAATTAACGTTGCAACAACATATTTTTTTTTAACTTTACGCCATTAATTACTAATTTATGAAAGTTATGAAACGGACAATTCCTTTTTTCTTTGTTATAGCTCTGCTGGTGTGGAATATCCCCATTTTTGGACAATTGAAGACAGATGCCTTGGTAGTATCCGGAACCGACCATGTTGTTGAACAGTTGGCGCTTTATCCGCAGGAAAAACTCCATCTTCATATTGACAAATCATTGTATGTAACCGGTGAAACAATCTGGTTCCGCGCATGGTTGGTTGATGCCGCCTTGCATACGCCAACCGCACAAAGCGCTTACGTTTATGTGGAACTGATTAATCCGCTCGACTCCATAGTCCGGCGGGTAAGAATCAAATCAACCGACGGAGCTTTCTACGGTCAACTTGTATTGGATGAAAATTTAGTTGAAGGCAATTACACGGTATGCGCCTATACCGAATATATGCAGAATCAAGGAAAGGATTATTTTTTCCGGAAACAGGTATATATCGGAAGTCCGCTTTCCTCCAAAATACATACGGATATTCAATTTCTGCCCGGCGCGAATAAAAATACGGTCAAAGCCGAATTAATTTTCACCAATATTGAAAATCAACGAAAAATCAAGGATGAACCGCTGTCGATTCAATTGAACAACCAGTTGGCGGAAGAGATCAAACTTTCAAAAGATTCCGTATTTCATTTTAACCTGAAACTCGATAAAAATAATTCAAAACAAATCCTTTATATCGAATCCGGAAAATTGAAGAAATACATTTCCGTACCATCCGCTTCAGACGATTTTGATGTTTCTTTTTATCCCGAAGGTGGAAACCTGCTCGAAGATGTTCCTTGTTTAGTAGCTTTCAAAGCCTTGAAAGCAGACGGCTCCGCAGGGAAAATCACCGGGCGGCTGCTTGACAAGGAAGGTACGGAATACCTCAAATTATCCGGCATTCACGAAGGGATGGGCGGCTTTGCTTTCAAGCCGCAACCCGGAAAAACTTACTATGCCGAATGTACCAATGAAGAGGGCCTTACGAAACGTTTCCCGTTACCGAAAGCCCAAACCAATGCCTACGGACTCAGCGTTGAAACGGAGGGCGACACCATTTATGCGTCTGTCCTTAAATCGTTTCTTACGAACAATGCAAAGGATGAAAGTCCGTTGTACCTCTTATTGCACAGCCGGGGTATTATCCAATATTTTGCCCGGTGGAACAAAGACTATTCGAGCTTGTCTTTTGAGAAACAAGCCTTTCCGTCCGGTGTGTTGCAGGCGCTACTGTTGGACGAACAAATGAATCCCCTGAGCGAACGCTTGATTTTCTGTACAAACGACGACCAAGCCGGCGTGAAGTTTCAGGCAGATAAAGAAAGTTACAAAGTGCGCTTTCCGGTCAATGCAAAAATAGAAATAACCGATATAGACGGCTATCCGGCATTAGGCAATTTTTCCGTATCTGTTACAGACGATTCCGATGTTCCTGTCGATTCGACCGAAACGATATTGACCTCGCTCCTGCTCTCTTCCGAATTGAAAGGACGAATAAACGATCCCGGCTTTTATTTTAGGGAAAATAATCCTTTGGCTTCTACGGCATTGGATTTGTTAATGCTGACCCAAGGCTGGCGGCGTTATGATATTCCCCAAGCCTTGAAGGCGAACTATGAAACACCTGCAATCCCGGTAGAAAAAAGCATGGCGATAAGCGGCACAGTGAAATCATTGATACGAAACAAGCCCATAGCAAAAAGCCGGGTTTATATTTTTGCTGAAAAGACCGATTATCTGGAAGAAACCCAAACCGACGACAAGGGACGTTTCACGTTCAACGGTTTTGAATGTCCTGACAGTACGGTATTTGTGGTACAGGCTTTAACAGAAAAGGGCGGTGATAAAACGGAACTGCTCCTCGATCCGGTTATTTATCCGAAAGCGCTGTCCATACGGAATTTTACCGGTTTGAATAAAAACGCTGTTCCGAAAAAGCCGGATGAAGAATCTTTCCGTTTGAATGGCTATATTGCCAAAGCAGACCTGAAATACACCATAGAAAACGGTATGCGCACGATATATCTCGACGAAGTAACGGTAAAAGGGAAACGAATAGAGAACGAAGAACGCCATTCTTTTTTTATGCCAAAGAATGTTTCCTCCGTTTATATGATGACCAGTGAAAAAATAGATGAAATTCAACCCATAAGTCTATCCGATCTGATTACTCATTTTCCATTTGTAGAAGCACGTGAAACAGATGAGGGTATGAAGGCTTTTATCATGTCAAAGAAGGTTAATAATATAATGGGAATCTATAATGAAACAAATTATGCTACTTTGGTGATTGATGATATGATAACGAGAAACTATGACTTGGACAATATGATTGATCCGTCCGGTATTGAAAAAATCGCCGTGTTAAAAAGTGCATTCGAAACTTTTTTATTAGGAGCCGACGGTATTTACGGAGCCATCGTTATCACAACAAAAAAAGGCTTTGTAAAGAAACCGTTCCCTATATTTAACATAAAAAGCGCTACGCCTCTGGGGATTCAAAAACCGGTGGAATTTTATTCGCCCAAATACGAAACGACTGATGAACAGAACGACAAACAACCGGATTTACGAACCACCATTTATTGGAATCCCAATGTACAACTTTCCCCGGAAGGTAATGCAACTATTGATTTCTACACAGCAGATGCAGCAGCGAGCTATTCGGTTGTAATCGAAGGCATCACATTGGATGGTCAGATTATCAGAAGCGTAAACAAAATAAACGTGAAATAATTAAATGATTATCTGTAAATGACTTATTACCTTCTTATTTAGATATATTCTTCAACATTAATAAAGATATTTAATGACAAACTAAAAATAACAAGTCATGATTAAAGCGAAAATAAGTTTATTTTAGATGATAGCCCGTTCCATAATTTTCCGTCAACCACAAATAGAAAAAGCGGTCGTAAACTTGATAAACTTTATTGTTTTCCGTAACGAGTTCTTTTTCTGTAAGTTGTTTTATAGCAGCTTGTACGGAACTTGACGACAACAGGCTGTGCTTTTTTACAAATTCAGCCGAAGTGATATTTTGCGCTTTTCCCTCTTTGGCGATTGCATACAACACCTCTTTTTGTCGTTCGGGCAAAAGAGATAAAGTACCCTGAAACAAAGGCTGATAAGATTCTAATTTATTTTTTATGGCATACCGAATGTAAGAAATCGTACAGATTTCGTTTCGCTCTGTTAAAGAAAACAATTCATTAAACACACTTTGCAAATACCACGTATGCCCTTCAAAAAAATGATAGATTGCGTGAATATCTTCTGCGGAAATCCACTTTTCTGAAGCATTAAAATGTTTGATTACAAATTCCGTATAAACATCTCTATCAATTACATCTAAATATAAAAGGCTTGCACTTTGATAAAAAGGGCGTGAATTGGAAAAGAAAATATTTTGCATCATTTGGCGTTGGCTACCGGCAAAAATGAAAATACCGTTGTTGCAATGCTGGATATGAGTCCGCAATAGCGCTTCGACATTTTTTTCAGGATATTTGGCTATCTGTTGAAATTCATCAATCGCTACGATGCAGGCTTTGTCGGCTGATTGAATGAACTTAAAGATTTCTCCCAATGTTATTTCCGGCTCTTTGATTTCTCCTAATCCAATGTCGAATACAGGGGCGGCAGTTACCGCATCTAACTTAAATGCAGGACGAAGCGAGGTAATTATTGAAAAGAAATTATCGATAAACTTCTGTCCGTGCGGCTTTAAAATTTCAAATATTTGTTTTCCCAAGCAAAAGATGAATTCCCTCAAACTGGCCGTCGAATAAATATCGATAAAAAAAGTATGGTAATTCCCTGCAATTTCTTTCTGATGAAAACAATGGGTAATTAAGCCTGTTTTTCCCATTCTACGTGGCGAAATCAGAACGGCATGATTGTCATTCGTTAATATTCTGACCAATTTTTTTGTTTCTTCTACCCGGTCGCAAAAATATTCATCGGATACGTATGCACCGGTTACAAATGGATTCCTGGATTTATTCATCGTAATTATTTTATGCAAAAGTAATTATTTAATTTGAATTATGCAAATTGAATAATTTGATTTGAATAATGGTTTAATGGTCCGGTATATTTTTTTACAATCAATCTTCCATACATTATAGCGAGAATTATAAAAAGCAAATATCTTACAACATCGCCGCTACTTTTCGGATTTCGGCAAGTCGTTGAGATAATGTTTTGTCTTGACGTACAATCTGCATGTTATATTTCAACTGCATTCTCATAAGCAAATCTGCATTTATACCCAATGCCGCTTCAAACAACATGGCAGTATTGGCGGTAAGGGGTCGCCTTTGATTCAAATTGTTTGTTCTGTGCGAAGATAGGATTATTTTCAGATATACACAAAAAAAGTGTAATATTTTTGTGTTCATATCCGCACATAAAAAAAGCGGGGACTAAATTCAATTATCTGCTTTCTGAGGTTCTCGACTACCTAACGATTAAATAAATGAATCAAGCCCACGCCGAAACGTGAACATTTTTTCACTCTATTCTTAATCGTTTTTGAAATTGTCGAGAAATCAGAAACCAAGAATAAAAGCAAAGAATACACTATATATTGCTGATTATAAATGAAGTAATAGGTTGATTAATATTATATAGTAACAGAATAGCAACAAATTAAAGAAGTTTCACTCTATCGGTAGTGTTTCATACCCCAAAAGATAAAAAACTTCTTTTAAACACGAAACGCCAAGATGATTTTTATCTCTCCCAAGACAATTCGCGACAAACCACAGCCAATTTGCGACAACGCACCGGATGCTATTGCAAAATATTCAACCTTATCTACCGCATCACTTATCAAACAAGAGATTGAAGACCAAATTAATGAATATGTGCAGAACATTGTCGATGCTGGTTAGCGACCATAACAGCAGGGATTTACAGCGAATGAAACACGCCTGTATTTCTTCCTGCTTCATCTCGCCAACAGTTTCTATTGGGAAAAGGACTGGTTTGAATACGGCGATGAGAGAATGAAGAGTCCAATTATCGAATTACTTTGCGAACGGTACGATAGCGGAACATGGACACACGGCACAAGCAATTTCACATTGGAAACTTTGAGTTCGGAAAACCAATACGGAAAAATGACCGGAGACCGGATAAAAGCCATGTTCAATTTTATTGAATTAAAAGGCGAAAGCCGAAGGAAATGAGAATAGTAACAAAGACCGCAGGATGTTCAATATTTTAGCGGAGCAAGTGTGTGTTTCTGTCCGACAGAAACCTTGCTCTGCGAGGCTAACATCCCTTCGGTCTAATCAATTCAAATATAAAGACAGTATCAAAATCATTCGTAAACAGGTGGAGAAATATGAAGAATTGCTTAGAGAACATATAGAGAAGATTGAAATGGCGAAGCAAAATACGCAAGATGCTGAAATACTTAGAGATAAAGTAGAATCTTTGAAGATGAGTAAATAACCTTTTGGATTCTATTTAATCAAGAATTTGAATTATGTGCATAATTCGGCTCAAACCCACCCATCGAAACCGAAAAAAAACTGCTGAAAATTGCACCGAATAATGGTTTACAAAGGTGTCATTTCGGCAGATACCCACCCATATTTAGGATAAAAAGGATGGATTCACGTTCAAAACAGGCGGGCGGCCTCCGGATTCCGGAGCATACCCACCCAAAAAAGGAGGAAAAAGCATCTGATGGTCAGTAAAAAAATGGATGGCGAAAAATCCGGGACGCGGCGGCGACCGGTTTCGGAGCATACCCACCCACTTTTCGAGGTGTAAACAAGCGATAATAAAACAGATACAA
>BNXY01000067.1 GCA_025999935.1 Bacteroidia bacterium
CCGTAAATGCCAATGTCTGCTTGTATTCGTTTTCAAGCAATGGAATATTCGCTCTGAAATTATCAATAAAAACGGCTTCTTCGCGTTCAAAAAACACATCAGTAAAAACGGCTTCCATTAAAGTAAATTCGTTTTTATTTGGCGAGGTTTGAAAAAGAATTTGTAAATCGTTGCCGTTCAGTTTTTCTGATTTGTTTTCTATAAGCGCTTTTCCGATTTGATTGTTGAAATTCAGAAAATCGTTTGTAAGAGTTTTAAACCCTGATTGCTTAAACAAAAAACTAACCGATTGAGAGCCTGCAAAAGCATCAAGAGCCGTGTTTATGTTTTTGGGAATATGCTGGCTTAACCACGGTAAATGGGAAAACTTCGCACCCAAATATTGCGGCTCTGGAAATTTGTAAATAAAATATTTATATTCGTTAAAAAGCATCTTCTATCCTAAATTATTTATATTTACAAAGTTACTCATTTCCCCTGACTTTTCAAAAACACAATCTCTGTGCCATTCCAAAGACTCCGCTTTCGGCAAATATTTTTGCGGCATCTATAATTTTACTTTTTCAATCAAATTAATTCTCATCCAAATTCCATCGGAATATGTTTTTCCTTACAATATGCTTCAATTTCCGTATCAGTTTTGAAGTATTTATCGCAAAACTCGTCAAGTTCCTTTTCCGTTGATTTGTAATAGCGTTCTTCGGCGGTCAGAAGTTTTTCCGTTTGTTCAATGAATTTCTTAAAATCATCATTGATATTACAAAGTTTATCAACAGTTTTAAAATCAATACTTTTATATCTTGCTTGAAACAAAATTTTGCTCTGAAATGGGTTGGCATTTAGCAAAATAATGCCTATTCCAAACGATTGATTCAGTCGCTCCATTTCATCTTTCAGATTGTCGCCAATTTCAAAAGCCGCCAAATAGCCGTAATTAGCCCAACTTGAATTAGAAACGGCTTGAAAATATGCTTTTTTCAGTTCATAGTCATTATTGATTTCGCGTTTCAATTCATACGAAAAAAGTTTAAATGTTTCTGTTTTATCAATGGCTTTGAGTAAATTTTGACTTGATTTTGACTGTAAATACAAAAATCGAATGCCAATCATATCAGGATGTGTCCATTTCTGATTTTCGTCTTTGCGGTTAGACTCTTCGTGATAAATGGTTTTGGAATAGATATTTTCGTTTTTCAAATAGGTAGCCAAAAGTTTATGTAAATCACGCTCGTGATAAGTTTCGAGTGCTTTTTTTTCTTTTTTTGCAATAGTTTCTTCTTTTGCAGCACTTTCTATTTTAATGCTTTCCTTGTTTACAGTAAGATAATAATAGTAAATTTTATCTTTGTATCTATTAATTCTGGCATCATTTTTTTGAATCAAACCTATCAAATTAGAAGTAACAATATTGCTTGGGGTTGCTCTTGTCAGTCCTGAAAAATCACAAAAAGAATTTCTAACGATATAATCCGTTATGTCTTGAGAACTTACAGGTTTTTGAAAATGTTCCAATGCTTTAAATATGGCTTCTCTTGTTGTCATATATTTTTGAATTACGAGTTTTCGTTTTCAGGGTGCAAGCGTATTTGTCCATTTCGATATGCGCCAAAAGTGTATAGCCCGCCCGAATAAAGCCTTCGGACAAGCCACCTGCACCAGCAAACAAGTCTATAAAATTCAGCATATACGCATTTTTCTTGAAACCGCAAAACTTTGCGTTGCAAAGTTACAGATTTTTTATGGAAAAACGGCAACTTTGAAATTGATTTTAGTAACATTTGTTTCATCTCTTATTCAAACATCTCTGCTCAAATGTTCAACAGCAATACTGCGCTTAATCAGGATGTCGCACAATTCGGCCATCAACTGTAAGACGCATCACCGGAAACTTATTCAAAACCGCTGTTTTTTGCTCTTTCCACAAAATACAAAGTCCCTGAAATCTATTCAATTTCAAGGACTTGCTTTGTTTTGCTTTTTACTTTTGTGGTCCCACTTGGGCTTGAACCAAGGACCCCCTGATTATGAGTCGTCGCACATCTATTTTTATATGTTTATATCCAATTTCTTTTTAAAATTAAATCATTGAATATCAGCATAAAATAATTTTTCGACATTCTGCCCTATTGTATTTATTGAGATATAATCGCTATCTTTGTGTGCAAATTGTGTGCAAATTTTTATTTGCACACAGAAAATAATAAGGCTATGTTTAGTTATTCGAATAATGGTGTGACAGTGGCGTCTATCATTGATGACAGAAGAGCAACTATTGAAAACTTGTATCCGATTAAGATACGAGTAACATATAAGCGTGTGCGCAAATACTACTCGACAGGTAAAAATTTGTCGATTGAGGAATGGGACAAACTTCCCGATACAAAGAGTAAATCATTGATTTTAACACGAATGGACATTCAAAACTCTTTCGAGAAGATAAAAGACGTTGTTCAAGAATTGGAACATGGTGATGGGTTTTCTTTTGACGCGCTCAACGTTCGATTAAGCAAAGCAGTATCGGAAAGCATAAATACCACTTTCCATGCAAAAATACAAACACTGCTTGATAATGGTCAGGTTGGCAGCCACTTATTTTATAAAGACGCTTTGAAAAGTATTGAGCAATTTGCAGGGAATCGGATTTCATTTGAAAGTGTTACGGTCGATTGGTTGCGGAAATACGAGAAATATCTGCTTAATAATGGCAGAAATTACACAACAATTGGCATGTATTGCCGGGCAATCCGCTGTATCATGAATGAAGGTAGAAAAGCCGGCATCCTCAAAGATAGCCAATATCCATTCGGTAACGGAAAATATGAAATTACTACAGGGCAAGGCAGAAAAATGGCATTGAACCTGCAACAGATAAAATCCATTGTTACTTACACCGATGGCAGGGAAGCCACAGAGAAGTATCGCGATATGTGGTTTTTCTCCTATTTGTGCAACGGTATCAATTTTGCGGATATGCTCACACTCAAATATTCCAATATCCACAATGGAGAAATATGCTTTCTGCGGGCGAAGACGGCTCGAACATCAAAAGTAAAAAAAGAAGTCAATGCCATTATCACTCCAGAGATGCAAGCTATTATTAACAGGTGGGGGAATAAAAACAAAAAAACTGATTCATATATCTTTGGATATTTGTCAGGGAATGAAACTCCGCTTGAGCAGAAAGAGAAGATAAAATCAATTGTGAAGTTGTGTAACAAGCGATTAAAGAAAATAGGCGCAATTTTAGGGATTGATGGTGTCAGCACCTATACCGCCAGACACTCTTTCGCAACCGTATTGAAGCGTTCCGGTGCAAACATTGCCTACATTTCCGAAAGTCTGGGACACAATGATTTAAAGACAACTGAAAATTATTTGGCATCTTTTGAGCGGGAAGAACGCGAAAAGAACGCCCGATTACTCACAAATTTCGGCGATTAGTTATGATATGTTTAAAAAAATATATACTTTTGCAAATGAATTTTGGAACATATTTATGCTATATTTGTGCCAAAAACAATTAGAATATTTATATGCAATCAACACATTATCAAATAAAAAACGCAATAATTAAAAAGCGTCGTGGAAAAATAATTTTTGCAGATGATTTTCGCCCTTTAGGTACTGGTGCTGCGATTCGTCATACGCTATCGCGGCTTTGCAAGGAGGAATTTATCATTCGCCTTTCAAACGGTATTTATTTATATCCGAAAACAAGCAAACGAATTGGAATTGTCTATCCTTCAATCGAAAACATTGCAAAGGCTATTGTAAAAAGAGAAAAAGCGCGACTGATTCCGACCGGAGTTTATGCCTTGAATAAATTAGGATTATCTACTCAAGTCCCTATGAAAGCGATTTTTCTTACCGATGGCGCAGCACGAATAATTAAGGTGGGTGCAAAGGCAACTATTCGTTTCAAAAAGACGATAGCTAAACATTTGGCATTCAAGGGCGAGATTACGACATTGGTTATTTTTGCTCTGAAAGAGATTGGGAAAGGAAATGTCAGAGATGATGAATTACAGAAGATTAAAGAAGTTCTTGCTCACGAAAAAAAGGAAAATATCATTTACGATGCAACACTTGCACCGGAATGGATTGCCGACATATTACTAAAAAATAGAAAAGATGAATAATTGGTTAAAAACACCGGAGAAGGAAAGAATAGAAATCCTTGATAAACTGCAAATAACTACCGGATTACCGAATGTTTCCATTGAAAAGGATTGGTGGGTAACGATGACATTGAGAGCTTTATTTTCTTGTGAATGTGCCGATTATATCGTTTTTAAAGGTGGGACATCATTGAGTAAAGCTTGGAACCTGATTGAACGATTTTCGGAAGATATTGACATTGCTATTGACCGTAAATTTTTTGGATTTGACGGAGAATTGAAAAAGAAACAAATCAATAATTTAAGGCGGGCTTCCTGTTCCTATATCAAAGAAAAATTGATAGCTGAATTAAATCAAAAACTTCAGGAAAACGGAATTGATGGCTATTCCCTGTTTATTGAAGAAACGCAGGATACGACCAAAGACCCTTCGATAATTGAGGTTTGTTTCGATTCCCTTTATGCTTCTTCTTACATTAGAGATAAAGTTTTGATTGAAATCGGGGCGCGTTCCCTGATTGAGCCGAGTGAAAATGTTCACCTGCGTTCTATTCTTGCAGAAAATTATCCAGATGCGGATTTTGCAGATACCTATTTTGACATTCCAACCGTTATTCCACAACGAACTTTTCTCGAAAAAGTCTTTCTTTTGCATGAAGAATTTCAAAAGCCTGTCGAAAAAATCCGTGTTGATAGAATGTCAAGGCATATTTACGATTTGGAAAAAATGATGGATACCCAATTCGCCATAGATGCAATGAGCAATACAGATTTGTATCAAGCTATTGTAGAGCATAGAAGGACGCTTACCGCGATGAAAGAAGTGGACTATTCTACCCATACCCCCGAAAGAATCAGCTTTATTCCACCGGATTCAATCATTGAATTATGGAGAAAAGATTATGAAACCATGCGTGGCAATATGATTTATGGAAAATCGCTGTCATTCAATAAATTAATAGAAAGAATGAAAGAGCTAAATGAACGATTTAGAAAAATAAAAATTGAATAATGCCTCGCCGCAAACAGACAACAATCAATCTGAAAGAATTGGAAGCATATTCCACTCTAATAGAAGAATTACGGAATAATCCTGCTTATGCCGATAAAGACCTTTCTACCCTGAAAATAACCGTATTAGATAGCTACGAAGCGACAATAAAAGATGTAGATAAAGCCATCAAACATTTGCAGCATTATGTCGTAGCCAAGAAGAATACCATTGAAACATTTCAAGACGAACAATTGATAAACCGCGCTCGATTAGCCAAAATGCTTGGAATCTCCCGCCAAACTTTAACTGCTTGGATAAACAAAGGTTTTATTACACCCCTTAAATCCAAATATTTACCGGATTACGAAACATTCAATACTGACGCTGTATTACAGGAACTTAACCGCCACAAAGAAGAACATTTTGAAGAACGCATATAAAAAAATACCATAAAAAATTAATCACTTAACATCGCTAAGTCAAATCGCGACATTTAGGACAATTGACGGTTAAATCCGCTGATTGTTGTATTTGTTTGTCCTAATGTAAGGCGATTTGTCCTCATTTGTCATACCTGTGTTATGCTATTACTCATTTGATTAACAGTATCTTTCATCCATATCTTTGTGCCGTATTTTTTAATTTTAATAACACAAAGAAGCATGAATCAGATTATTGTTGCCGAAGAAGATAAGCTTCGGGCTATTGTACACGAAGAAGTGTCGAAACTGTTTCAGGTAAAGCAAACTCCTAAAACAGAAATAGACACGATGACATTAACCGGCGCTCTCGCTCTGTTAGCCGAATACGGCTATATCCTGTCGAAAGCGAAACTGTATAAACTGACGGCATCGGGAAATATCCCTTGCCGAAAGTTCGGTCAAAAATTGGTATTCTCCCGAAAAGACATCCTTTCATGGGCTGAAAATCAAACCAAGCCCAAATGCGACTGGAGTAACATCAGTTTAACCATTGCCCGAAGTGCAAGACGCAAAAAGTAATTGCCATGAAAGAAAAAGAAAAGTACATCCGCATCGGCACATCGTTGTACAAGGTGGTGCAACGACCGCTCATCAGTGGAGATTATATTGAAGAAAAAATCCTTTGGAGTTATGAAACACTTCGGCAGGATTACGGCAAGAACAATTTACCGGAGATTGAAAAATACAATGGATTTTGTATTATCCCCGACCATGTGAACTATCAACAGGTTCATGGAACGTATCTCAATCAATACGAACCGATAAACCATATTCCTTGTCAGGGAGAATTTCCGTACATCCGTTCCTTTTTGTCGCATATCTTTGATGAACAAGTCGAATTAGGGTTGGATTATCTGCAAATCCTTTATACCCAACCTACGCAAATGTTGCCTATCTTGCTTTTGGTTTCAAATGAACGCAATACAGGCAAAACCACTTTCTTGCGTTTCTTAAAAATGATTTTCGGTAAAAATGCCACATTCAATACCAACGAAGACTTTCGCAGCCAATTCAATGCGGATTGGGCGCATCGCCTGTTGGTTCTGGTCGATGAATTGCTACTCAACAAAATGGAAGATACCGAAAAAATAAAAAATCTTTCAACAGCAGGCGATTACAAGATTGAAGCCAAAGGCAAAGACAGGCGGGAGATTGAGTTTTTTGCAAAGTTTGTACTTTGTTCCAATAATGAACGGAATCCCATCATCATCCCAAAGGAAGAAGTACGCTTTTGGGTACGTAAGATTAACCCAATCGAAAAGGACAATATTTACCTGCGGGAACAAATGATAAAGGAAATTCCGCATCTTCTGTATTTTCTTCTCAATAGAACACTTTTTACGAAAAACGCATCCCGTATGTGGTTCAGTCCGGCAATGCTTGAAACACCTGCCTTGCAGAAAATCAAGAAATACAATACCAATAAGGTTGAAATGGAAATTGCTGCCTATTGTCTTGAAGTAATGGAACGGCTCGAAAAGGATAATATACTGTGTTGCCCTGCGGATTTTCTCGATATTATCCGAAATGCAGGGCTGAAAACGGATATTACCCAAGTCCGCAGCATTCTGAAAGACGGGTGGGGACTTCGTTCGGGAAAAAATAGCGACTACACCTTTTACCATATCGGAGCAGAAGGCGAATTGTTTCCGATGAAAAGAAAAGGAAGGTACTTTGAAATCATACGGAGTGATATTGACGAAATCTTGTTGTAATGTTGTTTGATAATATTTATAATTATGATAATCAATAATATAAATAACACAACAAGACCACAACAAAGGCACAACAAAAAACAGGTTTGTTGTGAGAAACCGCAACAGATAAAATGTTTGTTGTGTAGTTGTTGCATTTATAACTTTTTATTTCACTGCAAATTAAATCCATTTCACAACAAAACAACAAAAAATTTAGTAGTATGGCACTCGACGAAATAAAACAGATAAGCATCCGGGAATATCTCGGACAAATGAATATGTACCCGATAAAGGAGTATGGCTATTACGGCATGTACCATTGTCCGTTCCGTAGCGACCATAATGCGAGCTTCAAAGTAGATTACAATAAAAATGTATGGCACGACTTCGGAACAAGTGAAGGCGGTTCTATTATTGATTTAGTGATGAAGTTAAACAACTGTTCGTTTAATGAAGCAGTCAGACAGCTGGATAACAATACGGTCAAACGTACAAATGATTGTATATACCAACATCACAATGTTGGAACATCACAACGTTGCAACGCGGATGACTTTTCTTTTCATCGAAATGAAATAACAACTATTCAGCCGATTAATCACCCAAAACTAATCCAATGGGTAAAGGAACGGAAAATTGATTTAAGTTTGGCAAATCTATATTGTAGAGAAGTCCACTATCAAAACCAAAGCGGGAATTATTTCTCTATCGGGTTCAGAAACGATAAAGGAGGATACGAATTAAGCAGTCCACCAGACTTTAAAGGTTGTATTGCGCCGAAAGATATTACAACCATTTGTAGGAATAGCAATACTTGTTTGGTTTTTGAGGGTTTCTGGGATTTCCTTTCTTATCTCACGATTCAAAAAATCGGAAAGACAAAACACGATGTTACCGTTCTCAACTCAGTTGCCAATGTTCAAAAGGCAATGGATTTTCTGAAAACACACAAGGAAATCTATACTTATCTTGATAATGATGACGCCGGACAAAAAGCAACCGAGTTAATCAAGTCTGCAAACTGTAATGTGTATAATCGTTCAACAAAGTATGCAGAGTATAAAGATTTGAATGATTATTTGCGAGGGAAAAAGCTGATTCTGAAAATACCCCAAAAGAAAAGTATGCGATTATGAGCAAATATTTCTATTTTTATTGCAAGACGTCAGTTTGTTCCCACAAACTGAAAAATCATCACTCCGTTCTAACTTTTGACATCTATGTCCAACAAGGATGAAGAAATAAAATTTCGTTGTACGTCTTTTGAGAAATCCATTATCAAGCAAAAGGCGTTTCAAACAGGAAAGACTGTATCCGAATACTGCCGGATTCAGTCTATCAGGGGAAAGGTTGTATCCAAACCAAAATTGACGGAAGAAGAAAAATTGTTTTTTCGCTTGTTGCAAACGCACAATTCCAATTTCACGAAAATCGGAAATTACATCAAGAACAAAGCCCCTGAATTAATTCCTGAAATCATATTACATTTAGAAAACATGAAGAAGTTGTACACTAAATTTTTCCCCGAATGATAGCCAAAGCAAAAGCCATATCGCACGGAAAGGAAGCAATCAATTATGCTTTGAGAGAAGGTAAGATGGGGATTTTCCTGTGTTCCAATCTTATTGCAAGCAATAATCCCGCTGAAATCCTGCAAGAATTTGAGATGACACAACGCTACAATGAGCGATGCAAAAACAAATTCCTGCGGTTTGAAATCGGTATTGCTCCGCAGGATGAATCCAAATTGACAAAACAGGACTTGCGAATTATCTGCCGGAAATTTACCAAAGCAATGGGATTACAGGATAATCAATGGTTTGCCTGCACGCATAAAGACACCGATAATCTGCATATTCATCTGATAGCAAATAGACTCAGTATAGGCGGTGCAGTGCATCAAACGGACTTTGTCAGCAACAGGGCATCAAAAATAGCCGAAGATATAAGCCGTAAAATGGGATTGACCATTGCCAACGAAGTCAGACGACAAAAGCAACACGACAAACAGCAGATGTCGCCAACCAGATTTGAGATAAAGAAACGGTTACAAGATATTGCGTACAGGGAATTTAGAAATATTGCCAATAAAACGCCGAAAAACTTCATTGATGCTTTGAAAAAACAAGGCGTAATCGTTGAGCCAGTCCGAAACAAGCAAAACAAAATCTATGGAATCCGTTTCCAATATGAAGAACAAACGCTTAAGGCTTCCGAAATCGGCAAGGAGTTCGGGCTTCGGTCATTGTTTCATCATTACGGATATTCTATTGACGAACGACGGATACAGCCGAAACATTTTGAAAAGCCACACCTTGACAATACGCAAACAGGTAGCGGACTTCTTTCCGGTTTGGCTTCTATTATCATTCCCGAAGCAAGTTCAGGGGAATATGAGTAAGCAACCGCTGAACCCCGTCTATGTTGTTTTTTCAAATTCTCGTACTTTTGCGTTTTAAAGCATCAAGGATATGATAACATCAGAACAGTTCAAGGAAATCTACGCACGGTATAAATCCTCCGGGCTAACAGTTCGGGGATTTTGTGCGAATGAAGGGCTTCAAGAAGCGCGTTTTTATTATTGGCAAAAGCGGATGAGAAATTTTCTTTCGGGAAAAGAAGGTTTTGTACCTTTGGTCATCCATGCCGGGACGACGGATTTGTCTGCTAACGGAGAATCAGGGCTAATTTTCCCCGGCCACCCTCCCGTCACGGTTCAAGCCATCCAATGTGAAATAACTTATTCCAACGGCACCCGGTTGAAACTCAAAGGGAGTGTTGATTATAAACTGTTGCGTTCCTTACTTTTCTTAAACCGATAAAAGCCATGTTCAATCTCAATGATTCGATGCAGTATTTTCTCTATCCTTATCCCACCGACATGCGGAAGAGTTTTTACACATTAAGCGGAATAGTGACCAATA
>BNXY01000068.1 GCA_025999935.1 Bacteroidia bacterium
CGGAGGAAAATACCGTCACCGAGCCTTATCCTTATAACTTTTTTACGGTGCGCAACGAAGATATCTTTACCGTCCTGCCTGTTTCCGGACAGACGCAGTACCTGCATTTTTATCCGCAGAACGTGCTTCGGGAATTTACTTTTTTGATTCGGGATGTGGAAGGTGTAGCGAATATAAGCAGTGCATCCGGCGCAATTTCCGGCATGTCTTCGACCTACCGGATGTGCGACGGCGTGAAGGGTGTCGAACCTGCTACCGTGCTCTTCGGTAGCCGGCAGGGACGGGTAACTTGGGCGGGCGATTCCATTACGGGCGCGTTTTGCACTTTTGGCCCTGCCGATATTGAGCATTTTCGCAACCGGCTTACCGTTGGGGTTATTTCTGCTGCGCGGGGATATTATTTTGGCACTTGGGAAGAAACGGTGCGCGAGCAGATAGCGGGTGCGCTGGGCGAACACGGGACTTGGGAAGAGCAGTTGGCCTGGCGGCTTCAAAACGAAGGATACGATATTGTGCTTCAAAATGACGGGCGGCTGGTAATTCCAGACGAACCTGGCGACGGCACCTTTATTATTGATGTGGGGGACTACGACAATGTGGTGGTGCCGCTGCCGCTAAGGTAGGGGCAAGGCGCGCCTTGCCCCTACAATCCGCCAATCATGGGATTGCGGGTCAAGCCCGCAATGACAGAGATTGGCGGGGGGGTTGCGGGTCAAGCCCGCAATGACAGATTTTATAATGACAGGTTTATTTGGACTATATTTTGCAAAATTAGTAATAGAGAGTTTTTATGTATTATTTTTTTAATTTTTAATTTAGTTTTTTTACAAAAGTGAGTTTTTAAGGTATTTATTAAAATTTAATTTTTTTACAAAATGAAAAAAAATCTTTTTTGTTTAAGTATGCTGGCAATTGCATTAATAATAAGCAGTTGCAGCAATGACCTCGACGAAGGTCAAACGCCGGCCGTTAACAACAGCGGTCATGCAATCAAGTTCGATTCCTGGGCAAACAAACAGCTCCGGGCGGCGGCTACCAAAGCCGAAGATGTTACGGATTTTGCCGTGCTGGCTACGGATACCGCCACGGGGGCGATAGATCCGGTGCTTATCGACGGTAAGGTCGTTATCGGCAGCAACGCGTCGGGCTGGACTTACTCGCCGCTTGCCTTTTGGCCGGAAACAGCCGCGGTTAATTTCTTTGCTTTCTCTCCGACGGCGGCAGTGGGTATTACCAAGGGTGCAACAGAATTGGTGGGTCAAAACGATAAGAACCCAGGCGGGCCGCCAACCCCGGTAACTATCGAATACGAGTTGCCCACCACGCTTACCGACCAGGTGGACTTGCTGGTGGCCCGTCATTCCGGCACTTATGCCGCTGAAGGCGCTTCCGGGGTTACCTTGAATTTCCGCCATGCCCTTTCGCGTGTCCTGTTCCAGATCAAGAGCGAAAGTTCGATGGATTTTATCGTGTCGAGCATCAAGTTGAAAAACCTCAAGGGCAAAGCTACGCTGGATTTGAACGATGTGCCCAAGGATACGGACCTGTTCCCTTACCCGACCGACAATGCGACCATCGTTTCGCCGGGCTACCAAGTGCATTGGGTAGATGACGGCACAACCGTCGTTGACCTGGATGCAAATCTTTCAGATACTCTTGTTGTGGGTGGCGGCGCCTGGACTAATGTTGTCGCAGACGCCGATGCGCTTTACGTTATTCCGCAGGAAAACAGCGAAATTTCGACTTTGTCGAGAACCACCGAGATAACAACAAATCCTACTCTCGCTCCTGCCACCCAGTTTTATATCGAAATTACCTATCGGGAAAAAGGCGCCGGTGCGACAAACAGGACTTATGCGGTTCCTGTTCCGGCTATTGTGGGCGATGCGTATGCTTCTTCCATCGCGTTTGAAATGGAACGGCAATATACCTTCCAGTTTGAATTGTTTGGTAAAAAACCCATCGAATTTAAGGGTGTTACGGTAAGTAAATACGATACAGTTGAACAGGAAGAGCCGCTTCGTTTGCACTGGGCGGGTTCAAACATCTATTATGACGCTACGCTTAAGCACCTGACGTTTGCCGACTACAATGATAAGAGCAAAGAGCAGTATCAGGGAGTTTATTTCCAGTGGGGTAGCCTTATAGGTATCTCGTCTTCAGGCGGATATACTACCGGTAATACGGTGACTTATCAAAAGGGAGTCGAGGCCGCCGCTACCGATGCTCCGGCTTGGACGGCTATTCCTCACGTTACGACTGATCCCGCTCCTTATGATTTTAAATACCTGACCACAGTCCATGACACTACCAAGAATATAGGCGATATATGCAAGTATTTAACAGAGCTGGGTTATGCTCCAAAGGGTAAACGCTGGCGTATGCCGACTGGGCCTGAGTTTGGATACGCGAGCGATTACGGTAATGTTGGCGCCGCCACTTGGCCTGCTGTTTCTCCCGTGAATGCAGACGGCACCGATCTTTTTGCCAACGGAAAGCAGTTGCGAAAATTAAACACTCCGATCTTCCCCGCTTCCGGGTATCGTAACTATTTGACGGGTGGATTGGCCAGCGTGGGTACGTACGGCTATGCATGGTCATCATCACCGAGCAGCTCTAACGCCTTCAACTTGGGCTTCGATAGCGCAGCGGTGAGCTCAGTGGGCAGCAGTCGGGCGCTCGGCTTCTCTGTCCGCTGTGTTGCAGAATAATGGTATATATTCGATAGGTGCAAATTCATTCGCGCCGGTGTCGGGTATATTTTTACGTGTGTGTAGTGTGGAGGCGCGGTTGTGTGTCTCCACACTTTTTTTAGTTAAGAGTTTGAAAAACACCTAAATTATTGATTATCATTTATATAAAATTTGTGTTGATTTGCGTGTTTTGTGTCATTTCTGTTCTAAAAATACTTTTGAGGAAAGCATTCCACAGGCGGCCAATATATCTTCTCCTCGCGAAGAACGGATGGTTGAAATCAATCCTTTGGAAGACAGATAATCCCTGAAAGGAACCATTTTAGCTATATCCGTAGCCGGCAAATTGATTCCGGGAATCCGGTGATATTTGATCAGGTTTATCCGGCAAAATAATCCGGATAATAATCCGGCCAAATCGCGGGCATGTTTCAAATCGTCGTTCAATCCGCCGAACATAATATATTCGAAAGAAACCCTTCGCTGGTGAGAAAAATCATATTGTTTGATCAATTCAACAACTTCCGCAATCGGACAGGCTTTTTCTACCGGCATCAAAGCCAATCGTTCTTCGTGATAAGGCGAATGAATACTGATGGCCAAATGGCATTGACTTTCCGCCAAAAATCGTTTTAATCCGGGAATTAATCCGATGCTTGAAACCGTAATGCGTTTGGGACTGAAGGCAAAACCATAGTCGGCAGTCAGGATTTCCAAGGCTTTGAATAGTTCATCTACATTGTCCATCGGTTCGCCCATTCCCATAAATACAAAATTCGTCAGCAAATCGCTTTCGGGAACGGACAGTATTTGATTGATAATTTCTGCGGCTGAAAGTTGGGCGCTGAATTTTTGCTTACCGGTCATACAAAACAAACAATCCATTTTGCACCCCACCTGAGAAGATATGCAAAGCGTAGCTCTTTCTTTATCGGGAATATAAACCGTTTCTATAAATTTGTTTCCGGATACGGGAAAAAGGTATTTTCGGGTTCCGTCAACGGATTGCTGCTTTCGGGTATAGGTTACACAGCCAACTTCATATTTTTCTTTCAATTTTTCACGCTGAGTCAAAGAAAGATTGGTCATCTCATCTATCGACCGGACTTTCTTTTTATACAACCAGCCGGCAATTTGTTTGGCTGTATAAGCAGGCATTTCTAACGATTTGGCAAGCAATTGAAGTGCATCCAAAGTTTTTCCGATCAAAGGTTCTTTCTCCATGTTTTTTTGTTTTATAAAAAGTCTCTAAAAACGTCATTTCGAGCGTAGCGAGAAATCTAACATGTTCCGTAGCTGCTACGGTTGATTGATAGATTTCTCGCTACGCTCGAAATGACGGTATAATGATGGTATAAAGCTATTTATATTTAATAAAAGCGGCTTCTGTTATCCTCTACTTTTGCATTTTCTTTCAGCAATTGACCGCTGCCTTGCAGAGTGGACGATAAACGGTAATAATTCTGCAAATTAATTTGTTGCTTTTGTGATTCTACATCAAATGTTTGCTCGCTCTTTTGCTTATCGGTAACCGCCAAAACATACACTGCATTTTTGCCGGCAAACGGTTCTGTAATCTGACCGGCTTCTGCTACAACGGCTTTCGCATTTACAATGGGTTCAACACCGATTCCGGTAATCCGCTGCGTTGCAAACGTTACGAATTTCACTTCCTGAGGCTCAACATTCATTGCTGCGGCATAACCATCCAATGAAGAAATATTTTTGGCTTTTAAGTTAGCAACTATCTTTTCTCCTTTTTTCTCATTAATCAGTTCCCGTTTCAATAAATCAGAAACTTCTTTTAATGAGCGGAAACCGCCTTTTAATGAACCTTCAACAGCAGCTACTATGAAGTAATCCTGACATTCGAATATTTCCGATAATTTACCTCTTTTATTGCTGTTGGCCCATTTGATAACTTTTCTTGAATCTTCAATCGCAGAAATACCCGCTTGATTTTCATATACCGGAACATCTGTCTGACAAGCATATCCGGCGTCGGAAGCGGCTGTTTTGAATGTTTCAAGGGTATTGTTCTTTGAAATATATTGATTTAAATCGTTATACATCTTATTATAAGTAGTTTGCGAGGGAGTCACTTCAATCTGAATCGTGCCGATTTTATATTTGGAAATATTTTTTGTTTTTTCGGTTATCTGCACTAAGAAATTAGTTCCCATACTGGACTTAACAACAAAAACTTCATTCAATTTAGCGTCAAAAAGCGCATCCTTGAATTTTGCATCCACAGCTTGTGTCAAATACGCTTCAGTCGCCCAGCCCAAACTGCCGTCGCTACCGCCGTTTGTTAAATCCAAAGCCGTTTCTGAGAATGTTTTACCTGATTTTACGACATTGATTACACTATCGGTAAAAGCCGTTAAGCGGGCTTCACTGTCAAATGCAGGTAAATTAAGGATAGAAACCTTGATCGAATCGGGTCCTTGCTTTGTATCTATCAATTTATAAAGATTGTAAACGTTATCTGCCAAAACCGGCCCATCCACAGAACCTATAGGAGAACTTTCAACAAAACTTATTACTTCGGGACTCAACTGAGCGGTTGAATTATAGGCATCCAAAAATGAAACTTCCGAATTTTCATTGATAATATCCGCCACATCGGAAGCTTTGGCCAATTCGTCTTTCAAATTATCCATTCTTTTGGCGACTTCGGCATAATCTTCTTCGCTGGGAACAATATTTACAGCAATATAATCAATCACTTTTGCAGCATCTTGTTTTAAATTGTTTTTGCGTTTCGCATATAACTTGGCGATTTCAGCATCTGCAACTTCCACATCCGGATCCGGAATTGTAGTTAAAGTTTGGGATACATAATTGAAATCCACGCTCACGGCTTCTTCGTCGTAAGCCGCTTTTGCATCCAATGAATTGGCCACAATTGCAGAAGAAACAAGGGTCAAAAATTTACTCTCCAATTTATTTTGGAGAACGCCTTTCTCAACGGATAACCACCAAGTCTTTGCAGAAAGGATTTGCTGTTGGGCTTCCGGAGAAAGCGCACTCAAATCATCCATTTCTATCGTTTGAAGGACTTGTAATAAATAATTTTTGTCAAATCTTCCGGTTTGCGGATTTTGGAAATCAGCAATTTGCTGAATGACCGGAGAAATATTATTTCCCATAATCAAATCCGCAAGTTCTTCTTTTCCAACTGCGAAACCTACTTTTTCACTCTCTTTATTCAACAGTATCGAACCAACCATTTCATCCAATACCGTTTGACGAATCTGATTTTGCATCGCTTCCGTCAAATTCATGCCGTTATTACGACTTTTAACATTGTTGGTTCTTTCTTCAATTTTAGCCTGATACTCTTGAATACCGATTGCTTCGCCGTCAACTATCGCAATCTTTTGTTTCGATTGACGGAAAAAAGTAGAACCGGATTTAAGGAAGTCTCCAATGATAAAAGCGAACAAGGCCACACCGATAACGGTTACCAATAAACCTGCCTTATTCCTTATTTTTTCTAACGTTGCCATTTAATTTATTTATTTTTTAGTTTAATTTTTCAAAATTGCGCACGAAGGTACGAAGTTTTGTTGTATTTTTTACAATTTTTTATAAGAAATTTTAATTTTCGCGTATTCTCAACCTTATTAATTCTATTTTTGTGCGTGTTACCTTTATTATTTTAAACTCAAAACGGTCGATTATAATCGTTTCGTTGAGTTTGGGAAAATTCTGATAATGCTCTAAAATATAACCGGCAATGGTAATATATTCGTCCGATTCCGGAATATCCAAATCGAACATTTCATTCACCCTGTCAATTTCCATCCGGCCGGAAAGAACATATTCATTGTTATTTATTTTTTTTGCTGTAAAAAGTTTCGTATCGTGTTCATCTTCTATTTCTCCAAAAATTTCTTCTACCAAATCCTCCAGCGTAACGATGCCGGACGTTCCGCCAAACTCGTCCACCACTACCACCATACTTTTCTTTTCGGCAAGCATATTTTTCATCAATTTGTTTGCCGCCATATTTTCAGGAACAAACGGCAAAGAAACGATGGATTTTGTCCAGTCGTCCGGTTTATTGAATAATTCGGAAGAATGAATATATCCGATAATATTATCAATATCGCCTTCATAAACAACAATTTTAGAAAACCCCGTTTCCACAAATCGAGAAGTAAGTTCCTCAATGGAAGCCGACTTATCAACCGCTACGATTTCTGTGCGGGGAACAATACAATCCCGTATTTTTACCTGCGAAAATTCCATTGCATTCTGAAAATAGCGGACTTCCGTATCCAATTCTGCATTTTCAGGCGTTTCCTCTATTGTTTTCTGAAGAAAATAATCCAAGTCGTCCCGTCCGAATCTTTTCGGATCTATTCCGGATACCTTAACGCCGAATACCCGCAATATCAGCGCAACTATCCAGGATGTAAATTTGGATAAGGGGTATAAGACAATATATATAATGTACAAAGGCACAGCAAAAAAAGTAAGGAAAAAGTTCGGATTGATGCGCGCTACCGTTTTCGGAATAAATTCTCCGGCAAAAATAATAAAGGTCGTTGCAACAATCGATTGTATCAGCAAAATCAAAAAATCACCGGATAAAAACGTTGTCATCAAAGGGGTAAGCGCTCTTGCCGTCAGCAAACCGTAAATAACCAAAGCGATATTATTTCCCACCAGCATACAGGAAATATACTGGTTTGGATTGGCATAAAACCGGTTGAGTATTCGGGAAGTAAAATTTTTATTCTTATTTTCCAATTCAAAAAGTAATTTGTTGGAACTGACAAAAGCAATCTCCGCCGCAGAAAAAAATGCGGAAAACAGCAAGGCTATCAATATTTCTATTAATATATTACTCATGGCTTTGAATACTGTCTTTTTGTATATTGTCTGCCTCTACATTGGGCGATTCATCCACACTCAGTTCTCCACCGAAAGATAAAAATACGATATCAGACATAGATTGGTTCGATTTAAATCCTTTCCTGCCATATCGGACATCGCCGTTGGCTTCCGTTATTTTCACAAACTTATCGGTATAAAACGCTTCCAATGAGTTGGGATTGGACTCTTCTTTCCAAAATAATTCCTCCGTTTCAAAAGTGCGTCCTTCTATATTTTTGACAAAAACACTTCCAATCAGTTGCCAAAGTCCTTTTTTGTCGAAATGATAAGCCGTATCCGCTTTTATATATCCTTCAGCAGTTAACAATGAATCAAACCTTTCTACATATATTCCTTCCGGGAAATGCGAATAGGCGTTTTCCTCATTGGAGTACATATCCCATATTTTGGCTTCCAAGCGATAACGGGTAATTCCCGAATCGGATATCAAAGCCGAAACATCTGCGGTACGCACCATGGGTATGGCCTGTGTATCCACTGATACTACCGGCATCTTTTTTCCCCTGTTATTACAAGATGTGGCCAATACACAACAAAGGATAAAAAAAACTACTGCACTTTTCGTTTGACGAACCATCTTTCATTAAACGTATAACTAACCGTTAGTTTGAAATATTGTTCCTTGATTAAGGTACTGACATCCGGACGAATCAACGAATATTCCACGGCTAAATTAACAAAGGAACGACGGTCGCTCATCGGTAATCCAAGTCCGACACTAAGACCATATTCTTTATATCCGGCATCTTTGACTTTCAGATAGGAATTTGTGTAATTAAGCCCTGCCCGATATCTTACCCTGCTCAAATAATTATTGCTTGCATAATTCGGGATATACTCTCCTCCCGCATTGATTTTCAAGCGATCGTAAAAAGCATTTGTCTGATCGTAGAATTTGGCTTCCGCCCATCTCTGGTACAAAATATCCAAGCCGGCTGTCACTTTATCCAATTTTCTATAAGTAAATCCCAAACCATACGTTTCGGGTAATTCAAATACCGAATCGGTGGTAGCGTAATACTCCTTACTCATCTGCAGTCCGGTAGAAGGATCACTGCGAATAATCGCATTCGTCACTTTTCCGCCGATGGGAATTTTGGGAGAATAAATTCCACCCAACACAATGGTTTTATATTTTCCAACCGGAAAAGTATATTGTACGCCCAAATCATAAGTCAATCCATAAGTGCGTAAAGTATCATTCCAATTGGTATTGTAGTTGTTTGAGGAGTTAAACGAAACAAGATTATTATGCATAATGTTACCATATAAATAAGATAACTTCACACCCAGAGAAAGTTTGTCGAAAAAGTTATAAGACAAAGCGGTATAAACCCGGCTTAATCCGCCCGATCCTTGAAAAATATAACTAACCAAGCCGCTGTCAATGGGTAAATAGTCTGTTTCTCCATAAGCGTATCCGACAGTAGAAACCGGTTCGATTCCGATACCCATTCCAAGTTTTTTTGCTAAAGGGAATTGCATGGCCAGGTATTCAACGCCGCCATTGATTTTTTTCTCTTTGTTCAAACCTTCCTGAAACCATGCGTAACGACCGGTAAGGCCCATATCGAACATGAAAGTCATAGAGTCAATATTGGAATAGGAAGCAGGATTCATTGTATTGATTAATTGAGAATTTCTCAAACCATAACCGATACCGCCCATACCACGTTGAGTGGCAGTCGCATTATCCGATAAATTACCATATCCATAACGGGTATAAGGAGAATTTGTATTGTTTTGTGCAGACACAAAACCCGGCATTATCACGAAGATAATCGCTAAAAAAGTTAGTTTAAATTTACACATATTTGCCATTCGGAATTTCATCCAACCATTCAAAAATTAAATTTCTGCCTGCAAAGATAGAAGAATATTTTCACTTATCACTTGTTATGTGCCATATTAACTTATTTTTGTTTTTATTTTGCTTTAATTATCCTGAGTTCCGGATAAGAAAACCTTAAAACGGAATGCAGACGACACGGATGCCGTTTCATTTCCCGCTCGCTTTTCATAATCAAAAATAAATATTTTAAAAACAAAGGTATAAAATTCCTTTTCATTCTAAACAATTTATTGTAAT
>BNXY01000069.1 GCA_025999935.1 Bacteroidia bacterium
GTAATAGAAAAAATATAAGAAGCTATTACTACCTCCATTTATATTAATTTTTTAAAATTTATTCGATTATGAAACAATTATTTATTATCATTTTCTGTTTGTGGAATACGAGTGTGGTACTTTATTCCCAAAACTACCTTGCCGAATACAATTCAAATGCTAATGAAATCGGTGGAACATTATTGTTCAATGCAAATACTTGGCGATATGATGTATCTAGTAAAGTAGAACTTGAGATTAGTGTTAGTAGTGACGATGTGGATGTACAAGATTTAAATTCACAAGATGATTCATCAGAAAAAGGTAAAACTATTACGCTAATTAATTTTCGTTCTTGGGATAAAAACTATTATTTGGATACAGAATTTACTTTTGGCGGATTTGTTACAATAAAAGGAGAACTGATCAAACCGGAATGGACAATTGTCGCCGATAGTATGAAAATGATCAATGATTATACTTGTTTGATGGCTAAAGGATTTTTATGCGGAAGAAATTTCACAGTTTGGTTTACGCCGGACATTCCGGTTTCCGTCGGACCATGGAAATTGTGGGGATTGCCCGGATTGATTGTGAGCGCCCTGTCGGACGATGGATTTGTTAACTGCCATCTATCCTCTTTAAAAAAAACAGACCAACAACCCATTGAGCCTGTGGTAGAAAAAACCATTAGTCCATCTGAATTTAAAACACAATGGAATGAGGCGATTAAAAAATTCTCCAGAAAAATGCGATCTTTTTCTGATGGAATAGATGTTGAGGTTACTTTCTCCAATGTTCAAATGGCAGATAAGAGTTTATTGGAATAAGCAGATGAAATCCTATTGCAGATTTGTCTTGTTATTATTTTTGCTGTTTTGTGCGACAACCGCCTTTCCCCAATTAACGTTATCGGGAAAAATAACGAATGTCGAAGGAAAACCTTTACCGAATGTGAATGTGATGATAAGGGAGAGCGGCCATGAAAAAATATACCATTTTACCTCATCCGATAAAGACGGTGTTTATACCCTGATTTTTAACGAAGATGAAAAAGATAAAAGAATAGTATTCAGAATTTTAGGCTATGATGAAAAAACATTCAATTTATCCGGAGTTTCTTTCCCTTTGAATGTAATTTTGACCGAAACCAATAATGTACTCAATGAAATTGTAATTAAGCCGCAAGCAATACGGGTAAAAAAGGACACAACGGAATACATGGTATCCTCTTTTTCCGATGGAACGGAAGGGGCGATTGAAGATGTTTTGAGGAAAATGCCGGGTATTGAGGTCTCCGACAACGGCGATATTTCTTTTAAAGGGAAATCCATCGAAAAAATCATGTTGGACGATACCGATTTGTTCGACAAGAATTACAAATTGGCCAGTAAAAATGTGCCTGCCAAATTTATTGATAAGGTGCAAGCCATTGAGAATTACCACGAAAATCGTTTGCTCAAACATGCGGAAAATTCCGATAAAATTATCCTTAATCTCTCTTTACGGGAAGATATAAATACGCAAAAACCTATCGGAACAATCGCCACAGCAGGCGGATATGAAAACAAATACGCCCTTCAAACCAACCTATTGTCGATGAATAAAAAATTGAAATTATACGATATTTTAGATTTGAATAATTCCGAATTATCCTCTCCTTTTTCGTTAGAAGATAATGCAAATACTTTGTATGAGGAATTTGATTCGTATGCTGATGCGGAAGTCGTAAACGGATATTTTGATCGTGTAAGTAATGAAGGCATTAAACGTGCGGAAACTAAACAGGAATTTAATTCGTTGAATTGGGTCTATCAACCGGTAAAAAAATTACAGTTAACAGGAAATTTGTTATTCAATAAAAATAGGGAAACATTTACGGATCACGAACGAATTTTTTATTATTCGGATTCTTTGTTGATTGACAATACTTCTTCTATAAAAAAAGAACCGCAAACAGTGTATGGAAGCCTTAAATTAAAGTACGACTTAAAAGAGAATATGACATTGCTCTACCAAGGAAAATACAATGCCGATAAAAAACCGATGCGCAACACATTATTTATTCCGGATGCCTATTTGTATAATACATTGGGGGAAAATAAATTTATGACCCATAATCTGGACTTGACAATGGCTTTGAAAGATAGCTCCGCCTTGGTCTTTAACACATCCGCTTTTTCAAATTGGAATTTGCAACAATTTGATTATTACAACATGGAAGACAGCACTACAGAAATAGACCAACGAATGAAAGCGACTACTTTTCAGTATAATGCTTCTGTAAAATATTACAACAAAAACAGGAACCATTTCTCCTACACTTTACAGGCTGTTTTTAGTTTGAACGATCAAGATGTCAATAATACAGCATCATTGGAAGATGCTTCCGCCCTCATAAATGTGGATATGACCTATAAGTCGGGTAAATCTGCTTTTTCATTTACGTCCGGAATGGGTTACCGAAATCAGACACTAAGCAGTCCTGAGCAGCAGCCTCATACGGACAAACGCTTCGAGTTTTCGCCGCATCTTTCTTATCAGTTGTCTTTAGGGAATCACGGGATTTCACTATTTGGAAGCTATGCGCAAGGAAAATTTTCCCTTTTGGATTACATCAACTATTTTACGGATTACAGAGGTAGCAGAACCGGATCGAATGTGTATGAGTATGGCTCAAGTATTTCGTATGGAGCAACTTATTTCTATTTTAAACCGCAGAATCAAACTTTTTTTCTTTTGAGCTACATCCGTTCGATCAACAAAAATATGTATGCAAACAAAACCGAGATTACGCCTGTCATGAATTATTCTTCGCTGATTCCCGGACAAAACAGGGAAAATCAACTTTTAATTATCAATTTCAAAAAATACATAGATGAACTTAGGCATGGCGTCAATTGGGAAAATAGCCTCAACTATATGGAATATTCCAATGCCGTTAATTCGGACGTATTGCGTAAAAACAAAGGACTTTCCACCAATTCCCGGTTTTCCATAAAGTCGGTTTTTGACTGGCCTGTCAATTATAATTTGGGTGTACGTTTTAGATACAGCGCTTACAAAACCGATTTGTTGCCGCAAATCCATACCATTAATTACACCCTTTTTCAAGAATTATTATACAGACCTAACCGGCAATGGAGAATAAAACTGTATTTTGATGAATATTTTTTAGGGAAGGATAAACGGTTTTATTTGTTTATCCGGCCCGACATCACTTATTCGTTCAAAAAATATAAACTGTCGATTGGAATCAATACTTATAATATTTTAAACAACAACCAAATTGCAGATTATCAGATAAGTGATTATTATTCAATTGAAAACGATTATAGTATTGTTTCCGGACAATATTTGTTGAATATTCAGTTCCAATTCTGATACAACAACAATCCTTTACATTTCGCGAAATAATATCCATTCCAATCAACACATCGGTATCATTTAAAACACCTTCTGTTACTCTTAATGTTGAAAAAGCAACTTGATTTGGCAAAAGAATGTTGATTGAGTAAGTGTTTACAATAGATTCTCCATTAGCGTGAAAAACTCTTGCTTTTCCTGTGGATTTCAGACCTAAAGTTTGCACAACATTTGTGGAAACAACAGATCCCATGGCACCGGTATCCCATAACGCCTTAAACTCACTAATAGGAGGATGCCTTTGACCTTGTTGAAATGCAGGATTATATGCCTCGCAAATTCCACAATTGGTCGCTAATGCATTGGCTATTCCATTATATTCTACTGTAAACGCTTGTGGTGTGCTACTCATAATTTTAGGCAAAAACTACTCGTGAATGAAATGTTTGAGTATAAGCATCTTCTCCTTCGGTACACTCCTGAATTAAAAATGTACCCAACTCATATTTTCCAACTGATTGAAACAATGCTTGCTCATAACTTTCGTAATCGCCGACTACTTCCTCGCCAACAATCACAATAAAACGATTATTGTATTTTTTTAACAATTCGTTCTGATTATGTTACTACTCAGCTTCTCTCTAAATAATAATTTACGTTGTAGAGGCAACCTTTGCGGTTGCCCTAACCCGAAGGGTTGAATGTGAATAACCCCCAGTGAAGCGTAGCGACTGGGGGTAGAAGATGCGACTCTCTCTCTTCAACCCCGAACAGGGGTTGAACATGCTCGTTAATGAATGAATGAATTCAACCCACTTCGGGGTTGAGGGAGTGTGTGTCCATTACCACCCCCAGTCGCTACGCTTCACTGGGGGTTATTCATATTTAAGACCTCCGGTCTTCCCCTTTGCGTTAAATTATTATTTAGAGAGGAGCTGAGTAGTAACCATCTTTTTAATTATCCATATCGTTTAAAATTATTTTTTATTAAAAATTTCTGCAAAGGTAATACTTATTTTCCAATAAAACATATTTCCAATGGAAATAATTAAAAATATTTTTCAGAGTGAACGGCGAACAGTTCAAATCCATTTTTCAACCTGTCTTTTCCAGTTGAGGAAAGAAATTATGTGATTTCTAATGATTATCCGCTGTTGTTAGATAATCGCCAACAATATACAGCGGAATGTTCGTCATCCAACGCTCTTGGTGATAATTAGATAGAGAGGTGCGAATGGCAGTTTGCGGATTGAATTTAGCACAATAAGTTTTCAAACTCTTTGCCTGCAGGTTTTCTTCGGCTTTCACTTCAATGGGAACAATTTCGTCAGCTTCGTTTTGAATAACAAAATCAATCTCCAAATGGGAATCAGGTGAGAAATAATAAATCGGGCAATCCGGATTTTGAAATATTGTGGATTTTATGCAACAAACCTGCATCTGTAAGCCACTGAATAGCCATTTCAAAATCTTTGGCTCTTGCTCCGTCTTTAATAAGTCCGTAAATAAATTTTCTATTTTCTTTTGCAAGTTGAGACGGAATGCTGTCCCAAACCATATTTATTCGCGGCAAAATTTCTTTGGGTGCGTGTTTTGAGAAATCGTTTCGGATTGAGGTCAGGCAAAAATGTGTTGCGTAATTCATCGGCACGCTCAAAATTGATATAGAGCAATTGCCGATATTCTGTTTTTCCAAATTCTTGAATAAGCCAAGTTTTACCTACTTGTCTTGCCCCAAGAAATACAAGTGGTTTTTTATTAGCATCTAATTTCCACTCTTTCAATTTATTAATGCTTTCTCTATACATTTTTAACCTTTCAGCAAAGCCCACTTGTTACCGTTACTATTCGACCTCATTTGTTAAAGAATTATATTGCTAAACTATTTTCATTCAGCAGAAAATCGAAAATATTCATCACTATAACGCCATCATCATTCTGATATGTCGGCGTTAAACCGCCTGTAATTACAATTTTCCGAAAACTGTCGGTGCTATTGCGGGTGCCGGCGGGCAACAAAACATTACAAACTAATTCTTCTGAAATTTACTACGCCATTTTCGGCAATATCGGTGTCTGTGTCGCCATCGTAAATCACTTGTGTAAGGGTTAGCGCATCGCCCAAAATGGATTTCAGGTATTTCAAGTTCTTTGGAAAATCGGAATGAAAAGCGCGTGCCGATTTTATTTCGTAAGCGCGGTAACTATCGCCAAATTCCTGAATGACATCTACTTCGTGTTGCGATTTGTCGCGGTAAAAGTAAATATTCTGTTCTTTGCCCACATTTAAACGGTTTTTAATAAATTCGAGTACAACCAGATTTTCAAAAATACTTCCGCGCAAAGGGTGCGATGCAAGTTGTGTCTCATTTTCGATATTCAACAAAAAACAAACGAGCGCGGTGTCGTAAAAATAAATTTTGGGCGTTTTTATCAGCCTTTTGCCGATGTTTCGGAAAAACGGCGGCAGTCGAAAAAGAATGTACGAAGCCTCCAACACACTCAGCCATTCGTTGATGGTAAACACCGAAACGCCGATTTCGTTTGCCAGCGAAGAGGCATTAAATTCGTTACCGACCCTGCCGGCGCACAAGCGGATAAAGGTTTGAAATTTTGATAATTCCTTGATATTTAGCAATTCACGTACATCTCTCTCGATGTAGGTGTTGTAGTAACTTCGGCACACATCGGCGGCAGGAATTTGTTTTGCCCACACGGCAGGCAAGCCGCCGTTGAACATCAGCGTATCGGTTTCTTTGTCAATATTTTCCGCAAGTTCCGCGAGCGAAAGCGGCAAAAGCGTAAACAGCGCAGCCCGCCCCGCGAGCGACTGTGTAACCTTGTGCATCAGCGCGAAATTACTGCTACCGGTCAGGACGAAACGATAGTCGGGGTGCTCGTCTGCCACCACCTGCACAAACGAAAAAATAGCGGGATAGCGTTGAGCCTCGTCCAAAATAATACCATTTGGGGCGTATTTTTCGAGAAATTGTTTCGGGGCTTCCTGTATTTGTTGCAACACGAGCAGGTCTTCCAAATTGAAATACGCATAGTCTTTCAGCATTTCTTTGCACAGTGTAGTTTTGCCCGACTGTCGCGGTCCGGTCAGCACAATAACTGAAAAATACTGTAACAATCGCCTTATTTCAGTATGTAATATTCTATTTATCATAATTTTATATTTATTTTGGACGAATTTTAGGTGCGACCGAAAATCTGCCCGCAAAGATACTCCATCTATTTTTGATAGCAAAATTTTTCTGCGTATTTTTTTTTACATACAAAAAAAGCTGAAATCTGCACAAGAGTTTCGGCATTCTTTTTGATGCCCGATTTGTAAAATCGCGCCGCCGACGGCATTTTTACCTAAATCAGCAACAGTCCCACCGCGCCTGTCTGCCCGATGTATTCCTGAATACCTGTTCCTCCCGGTCGTTCCAGCCCATACGCTCACAAATGGCAAATAGGTTTCCGGCAAGGTCACCTGCGCCCGTCCGTTACCGTGGCAATAGTCCCGTCATGCTTTAAATGCATGACGGGAAATAAAATCGCCTCCGGCGAATAGTCAAATTGTCAGACACGCGCCCCACGGTCGCATTTATTCACTTATGCACCGTACCGCTGCTGCGGAACCGCGGGAGGTGTCATGATATCTATTAGTTGCTATGCTACCCATGTGCGTTAAATAAGACAGGTCTCCATTAGTGGTACTACTCCAATAATAGCCCGATATGCCGCTGGTCGGCTGGACGATCGAACCTTCTAAGACCCGCCAGTTAGTCCAAGGCAAAAATAAATACGAACCTGAAGCTAAACTTCCTATACGTATACCGTTTACTCCCAGATCCGAAGCAAAAGCCCCACCGTATATGTTAAGCCACTGTCTCTGGCTAGGCACTTTCCATCCTGGCGGACATGGGTCGTTAGCAACAACTTTCGCCGGATTTTCATCGGCCTGATTGCCCCACAGGTTATCTTTCTGAGTTTGACGCCAGTCGCCTCTGTATGATGCAAGATCGTGTTTTATAAATTTACCATAAGCTGTATGGGCGCTGAGAACCTGATTATTGCTAGCATCCAGAGCACCGTCCGGAACGGCGCCGTATTCTACTGTTGCATCGTTAGTCGGATAATTTTGGCTGTTGCGTTTCTCATGACCATCCTTTTGTCTTCCCCACTGATAAAGGTCGCCTTGTGTACCATTAATATTATTACTAAACGGATCGAACATAAAATTAGCTCCGAGGTTATAGCACAGGAAGTTCATCCAGTAGTCGCCGGACTCTATGACTACCCCGCAGCAATTGCAATCCTGGAGTTTCACAGTCAGCTCGACAGCACGGTCTATTCCCGCTCCATCCGGCAGGTCGTTGTAAATGGCGTACAACTTGGGCTTGACAGCATCGTCGCGGGTCTTATTTAGCAAGGTTGTCATCAGGTCGGATCTGTAAACCACAACGGCTTTACAAGCTGTATTGGCTGCTATGTTTCCGCTATAGGCGGCCTTCGGCGTCATACTTTGTATAGCCTCGAAGGAAACAGAAGCATCCTCCACATAGATGAACCGCACATTCGATACGGCAGCCGACGGGGTAAAGGTGTACACCTGTCTGCCGGAGTAAAGCCAGGTACCAATCGCACTGGGATCTATCACCGCCGGCGTCCCGTCTGTCGCATCCTGTTCTTGCAGATTTGCAAAATCGGTACTATAAGGCCGGCGGGCGGCCAGGTTGCCGTAAACTCCGCCGTTGTTGCCCCGCGCGATATCGAAGACAGTTCTGCCGGTGAATCTGCCGGTAACAATGGGTATAACCACTACGTCCGCCGAAGTCGGACTGGTCGCATCCGAGCAGGCGTTTATCGCCTTAACGGTATAGGCATGGGTAGCGGCAGCTGCATTTATCACGCTCTGTGGTACAGTGTATGTATTGGTAGTCGTTGTAGCAGCCAACGCGCCATTTCTGTACCATTCATACGAGGTTGCCTGTCCTGCCGGTACGGTCGTTGCGGTCAGGATAACAGCTGTGGTTGCTCCCCGGGGGATGGTTGTACCGCCGGTGATTGAAGCGCCTGTTATCTTGGTACAAGCCGTTACCACTACATTAGAGGCAGGACTGGTCACGTTCGAGCAGGCGTTTATCGCCCTAACGGTATAGACATGGGTACCGGCTACATCTTTCACGGTTTGCGGTACTGTGTATGTATTGCCAGTCGTTGTAGCAACCGACGCGCCATTTCTGTACCATTCATACGAGGTTGCCGTTGCTCCCGTTGCGGATGCGGTCAGGGTAATAGCTGTAGTTGCCCATTGGGTGATGGTTGTACCGCCGCTGATTGATACGCCTGTTATCTTGGTACAAGCCGTTACCACTACATTAGAGGCAGGACTGGTCGCATTCGAGCAGGCATTTATCGCCCTAACGGTATAGACATGGGTACCGGCTACATCTTTCACGGTTTGCGGTACAGTGTATGTATTGGCAGTCGTTGTAGTAACCAACGAGCCATTTCTGTACCATTCATACGAGGTTGCCTGTCCTGCCGGTACAGTCGTTGCGGTCAGGGTAATAGCTGTAGTTGCCCATTGGGTGATGGTTGTACCGCCGGTGATTGAAGCGCCTGTTATCTCGTTGCATCCTTCACAGAGTAAAATCCATTTCTGTGTGTTCCAGCATTCCATACAGTCGGTGTCGATATTGTAGATGACAAGCCCCCGAGCGTTCTCCTGCTGGGCGGGAGTGATGAAGTCGATGCCCAAAGGGTCGGCAGGATTACTTGCGGTTTTTCCTAAAAAATATTCGCTCCAGGCGTTACGCTGAGCGGTAGTCAACTGCGGCAGGCGAAGCCCCTTGCTGTCGCTTGTCAGTTCGAGAACCGAAAAGTCATGCGGGGTCTGGCCTGACCCGATGGTTACCTGAGCTTGCAGGCAATGGACGAAAAAAAGCAGCAGGACTACCGGTAAAAGTCTCTTAAGTCTGTTTCTTGTTATTGTCATAATTTTTATCTGTTTTATTAATTTATTAATGATTAGTATTGTTTTAATCTTGATTTTCTTAA
>BNXY01000070.1 GCA_025999935.1 Bacteroidia bacterium
CATAAGTTTAATATTTAATTTGTTTATATTATGATTCTTTCTTTTGCTGCGAGAGCGGCATTGAGACACAATATTACTGACATTAAAAGTTATATAGTATTCTAGATTCTTTCTTTTGCTGCGAGAGCGGCATTGAGACATCTCGGAGGAGACATCATCCATTTTATGACTGAGGATTCTTTCTTTTGCTGCGAGAGCGGCATTGAGACTTCATTTGTTTTTTCTTTCATGTTTTTATTTTTTTTAGGATTCTTTCTTTTGCTGCGAGAGCGGCATTGAGACTCCATCCAGCGAGAGAATACCGTTACATTTTCAAAGATTCTTTCTTTTGCTGCGAGAGCGGCATTGAGACCGTAAAGCACACTGTTCAAGTTTGGCTTATGTTTTTTGATTCTTTCTTTTGCTGCGAGAGCGGCATTGAGACAAAGAATTTTCCATAAAAAAATTTTATTTGTTTGATTCTTTCTTTTGCTGCGAGAGCGGCATTGAGACCTTTCGTAATTTCTTACGATTTTTCCCTTCTTCCGAGTCAGCAGTAAAACCCTGTGTTTGTGCGAAAAGGCGCATAGCGCCAACATCTTTGTAGCCGTGTGCGTAAGCGCACGGAAATAAGGGCATACACAAATCCAGAGCTGCGTAGCTGCGACATATTTTGCGATATTATAATATTATATTACCTTTGTGGATATTAACAAATCAAAATTTTAACTATATGGCAAATACTTATTCTCAACTGTATGTACATCTCGTTTTCGCAGTAAAAAGCAATCATTTATCTCTTATTAGGGAAGAAAATAGAGACACTATGGAAAAATATATCTGTGGTATAATTTCCAACTGCAAAAGTAATCCGCTTGCTATTTATTGCAATCCTGACCACAGGCATATATTAGTCGCAGCTACGCTGCTATGTAATCGGTATGTGCATCATTACCGTGCGCTTACGCACACGGCTACAAAGATATTGGCGCTACGCGCCTTTTCGCAAAACACAGGGTTTTACTATTGACCCCTTCTTCCCGATTCTTTTTTTTGCTGCGAGAGCGGCATTGAGACAAATACCCCAGCCGCCGTATTTTAATCCGGTGGCCTTAGATTTTTTCTTTTGCTGCGAGAGCGGCATTGAGACCTTTCGTAATTTCTTACGATTTTTCCTTTCTTTCGGGTCAGCAGTAAAACCCTGTGTTTTGCGAAAAGGCGCGTAGCGCCAACATCTTTGTAGCCGTGTGCGTAAGCGCACGGTAATAAGGGCATACACAAATCCAGAGCTGCGTAGCTGCGACATATTTTGCGATATTATAATATTATATTACCTTTGTGGATATTAATAACTCAAAATTTTAACTATATGGCAAATACTTATTCTCAACTGTATGTACATCTCGTTTTTGCAGTAAAACGCAATCATTTATCTCTTATTAGGGAAGAAAATAGAGACACTATGGAAAAATATATCTGTGGTATAATTTCCAACTGCAAAAGTAATCCGCTTGCTATTTATTGCAATCCTGACCACACGCATATATTAGTCGGTTTACATCCATCTATTTCTGTATCAGAATTAGTAAATAAAATCAAAGCAAATTCATCTCGGTTCTATCATAAAAATTTAGAAAGCAATCATTTCTTTGCATGGCAAGATGGATATGGCGTTTTTAGCAATTCTCGGTCACAAATAGATAAGGTATATCATTATATCAAGAATCAAAAAGAGCATCATAAAAAGCAAACATTCCAAGAGGAATATCTGGACATGTTGAAAAAAGCAGGAATCGAATACGACCCCAAATATTTGTTTGATTTCGTTTGATAAATGCTGCAATTCAATAAAGTGTCGCAGCTACGCTGCTATGTAATCGGTATGTGCATCATTACCGTGCGCTTACGCACACGGCTACAAAGATATTGGCGCTACACGCCTTTTCGCAAAACACAGGGTTTTACTATTGACCCCTTCTTCCCGATTCTTTCTTTTGCTGCGAGAGCGGCATTGAGACAATAATTTTAGCCATTTTGTTAATTTTTTATTTTAGATTCTTTCTTTTGCTGCGGGAGCGGCATTGAGACACAGCCGCCTTGATACCACTTGTTTCATTTTTGATTCTTTCTTTTGCTGCGGGAGCGGCATTGAGACCTTTCGTAATTTCTTACGATTTTTCCCTTCTTCCGAGTCAGCAGTAAAACCCTGTGTTTGTGCGAAAAGGCGCATAGCGCCAACATCTTTGTAGCCGTGTGCGTAAGCGCACGGTAATAAGGGCATACACAAATCCAGAGCTGCGTAGCTGCGACATATTTTGCGATATTATAATATTATATTACCTTTTTGCATTGCCGTTACAAACAAATACCGTATCTTTGTGCAACAAATAACAAATTTAGGTGGTGTAAATTTGTTTGTTTTTACACTTTTATTAGCGAAACTCGAAAAAATAGATTATGAGACGATGTATAATTGAAGAACTGCTTGATTGGAAAAATGCTTACTCGCTGAGAATGCCCTTGGTTTTACAGGGTGCAAGGCAGGTCGGAAAGACATATACCCTCAAACAATTTGGGGCGGAACATTACAAAAATGTCATTTACGCCAACTTTGATTCAGAGGTGTCGTTGAAAGCCTATTTTGATGGAGACTTGAAACCCGGTCGGATTATTGCCATTCTTGAGGAGTATTTTACTTTAGCAATTTATCCCCGTGAAACACTTATTATTTTTGATGAGATTCAAGAATGTCCTCGTGCGCTCACTTCGCTCAAATATTTTGCCGAAGAAGCCCCGCAGTATGATATCATTGCTGCAGGTTCTTTGCTTGGAGTGGCTTTGAAAAATCAGGAAGAGGAAAATCAAGGCACCTCCTTTCCGGTTGGGAAAGTATATATAAAAACAATGTATCCGCTTAATTTTGAAGAGTTTTTATGGGCGAAACAGAAGAAGATGCTCGCCAACACGATTACGGAACATTTTTCGAGTAACCGGAAAATGCCTGCCGTATTACACAATGAAGCGCTTGAACTTTATCGAGAATATCTGATAGTCGGCGGTATGCCACTGGCTGTTCGGATTTATATTGACCATTCTTCGACACCGAATTTTACCGATATTCAGAAACTTATATCTTCCTCATACACTGCGGATATGACAAAATATGCTGAAAAATTGCAAGGGATTCGGAATATAGCCCTCTATAATTCCATTCCGGTTCAGCTTGGCAACAGCAACAAGTTGAGCAATAAGTTTGTGTACAGTGCCGTTGAAAAAGGTGCACGGACTGCAACATTTAAGGACTCTGTCGATTGGCTCGAAACCGCCGGCATAGCCCTCAAATGTACTAAAACGACTCGCGGAGACGTTCCTCCTGCCCAATATGCAGATAAGAACGCATTCAAATTGTACCTCGCTGATGTCGGATTGCTTTCTCAAACCCTTCAAGTGAATCGTGAAAATTTGTCAATATTTAACCAAATGTACAGAGGCGCCATTACTGAAAATTATGTCGCAATGGAATTGACACAACGAGGGCATACGCTCTATTTTTGGGAAACAAACAGCAATAGTGAGGTTGATTTTGTTATCACAATCGAAGGCGCAGTCATTCCCGTTGAGGTAAAAAGCAGTGAAAATAATCGCTCAAAAAGTTTGAACACATTTATCCAAAAATACAAACCGCAGTACGCCCTGCGGGTTTCAGAGAAGAACTTCGGATTTGAGCATGGCATTAAAAGCGTACCGCTTTATGCTACATTTTGTTTATAAACCGGATAAAATTAATAAATAAGTGATAATGCACATTAAACAGAGAAATATTCCCTGGAAATAAAAATAAATTGTATCTTTGCGCAGATATATTTGATATGAAAAATATCGAAAAAACGATATATTTGATATGAAAAGAAAAATTGAGCATAGACTAAATGAATGGAACAGGCAAATAAAACCGCTTCCATTGATGCTTCTTGGTGCAAGGCAAACAGGGAAAACCTATATCCTTGACGACTTTTGCAGAAAGAATTTTGAAAATGTCATTCAATTGAATTTTTTTGAAAATTCCGAATTAGCATCTCTTTTTCAACAGTCTTTAAAAGCAACAGATATAATTGAAAAAATTGAGTTGTATTTTGGAAAGAAAATAGAAATAAAAAGCAGTATTTTCTTTTTTGACGAAATCCAAGAATGTGAGCAGGCGATTACTTCTTTGAAATTTTTTGCCGAATCACCATTGCCTTTTAAGATTGTCACAGCCGGTAGTTTGCTGGGGGTAAAAATAAATCGTATGAAAACGCCTTTCCCTGTTGGAAAAGTCAAAATTGAATACCTCGACCCGATGGATTTTGAAGAATTCCTTTGGGCGACTGATAATACAATGTTTGCTGATGCCATTAAAGAACATTTTCTCAACAATAATGCCTTACCCGCAATCATCCACAACAAAATTCTTACGCTTTATCGTCAATATCTTTGTATTGGCGGAATGCCTGCAAGTATCAAAAACTTTGTTGAAAATAACAAGGATTTACTCTTGTCGGATTCGACTATCAAAGAAAATATCCTGACCGGTTATTTGGCAGATATGGTAAAATATGCCGAAAATATGGATGCTGTGAAAATTCATCAGGTATATCGAACAATGCCTGCCCAACTCGCAAAAGAACAAAAAAAATTCATGTTCAAAATTGTTGAAAAAGGCAGTAATGCCGAAAAGTATCAAGGCGCTATCAATTGGCTTATTGAAGCAAACTTGTTATTACGCTGTAGTTTGGTTAACTCCATTCAAATTCCGCTTAATTCATATATTGTGGAGAATTTCTTCAAACTCTACCTTTCTGATGTTGGGTTGCTGACAACATTATCGAAATTAAAATACAGCGAAATAATGCAACCCGACAATATGGCTTTTCTGGGTTTCCTTACCCAAAATTATGCAGCTCAGGCTTTAGTTGCCAATAAAATTGATTTACATTATTGGAACTCAGGCAATAAAGCCGAAATAGACTATGTGATAAACACCACCGATGGTCTTATACCGATAGAAGTAAAATCATCTCAAAACGTGGCATCAAAGAGTTTGAGTGTATATGTGGGGAAATTTAATCCAAAATATGCTATCCGTATCTCACAAAAAAACTTTGGATTAGAAAACAATATAAAATCGGTTCCGCTTTATGCTACTTTTTGTATTAACAATCAACTGTAAACCAATATGACACATCTCGTTTCCCTTAACAGCGAACACTTGCTTCCAAATTTTCTGTTTATCAAGGAAATGACAGGCAAATATGATGATTTGCTGTTTATTATTACGCAAGATACTTTTATAGTCAACCTTAGGGTGGCACAAATTAAGGAATCAAAAGTGGACATATTTATCGTGGCGTAAAAGTCTATCGAGATAAAGAAACAACAAACGACAATGAAATAGATGTGATGTGGAC
The DNA here is from genome assembly GCA_025999935.1 of Bacteroidia bacterium. Lineage (GTDB taxonomy): Bacteria > Bacteroidota > Bacteroidia > Bacteroidales > Azobacteroidaceae > Azobacteroides. The sequence goes on from BNXY01000070.1 coordinate 5,427, forward strand.
TGCTGATAATCAGCTGTTTGTAGGTGAATGTAAAACAACGCTCAATGTATTTTTACGCGACACGATTTCTCAAAACAACCATTCAACCCAACCAAAATGAAAGCAGTTGCAAAACGAATGAAAATTTTGGGAATAAAAGGACTGGTAGGGAAAGAAGAATTAAGCAAAAATAAATTAGAAATATAAAGAAAATGAAAAACTTATTAGTAACGCTTCTTAGCGACCAAACAATTCCTAATGTACAATTTCTTAAGTACATAATGGAAAAAAAATGTAAAGATACGCAAACAAACTTTTTATTTGTTTCCACCGATGCTATGGAAAGCAAAGGAGTGGGCAATTGGATTAGAAATGTTTGTAAAATAACGGAATTTCAAACTATTCGTGTTAATCATTCCGATATTTCGGACATTGAAAAAAAACTTGCTGAGTTTAATTACAATGAATATGAACAGATTTTCGTAAATGTTACCGGTGGAACAAAAATGATGTCGCTTACGGTTTCCGATTTTTTCAAAACAAAAACTAATGCTCGAATTTATTATATTGACGGCAAAAAATGTTATTTAAATTTTCCTATGAAAGACAGGTTTTTTGCTGATTTGGCAGACAATATTTCTCTGAAAGATTATGTTGAAAGTTACGGTTTTACAATACATGAAGGAAATTTGACCGGCATATCTTATGATGATTATACAAAAGAATTTATCAGTTCTTTTCTGGAGTTTTCAGAAAGAGAAAAACAAATAATAGAAGAAATTAGGAAGAATTATCGGGACAAAAATTTAGATATTGACAAAATTGAAGGTTTGGCTGATTTTCTATGCCAAATAAAATTTCCAATTTCAGATACAAATAAGACAAAACTGAATAAAAAAGAAACAAAATATCTTACCGGTGATTGGTTTGAAGAATGGGTGTATTTTAAATTGATAGAAGAACAAATTCTTGCCGATGAAAATCTTAAAACAGGAATACATTTGAAAAAAAATGACGTAGATAATGAATTTGATATAATTTTTCTTCATCAAGGGACTTTGTACACAATCGAATGTAAAACTTCTATTTCAAATGGAGTAATGAATATTCTGAATGAAACGATTTACAAATCTACCGCGCTACAAAAGCAACTCGGCTTATTTACAAAATCATTCATTTTTACATTAAGTTCAAAAGAAAACAAAGAGGTCAAAGGCGCACATATTGACAGAAGTGAGTTGATGGGGGTAAAGGTGTTTTGCAGAGAGGATATTTTTCCATCAATCAAATCGTTATTAAACTTATAATAAAATGATTAAAATATTTCAACTAAAAAGTGGTAAAAATACCACATTATTCATACGAAAAATGTGTATCTTTGCCAAAAAATTATAGATATGGAAATAAAACGGGACATATTACAGGATTTGGAAGCGTGGAAGAACAATCCGCACCGTAAACCCTTGGTGTTGCAAGGGGCAAGGCAGGTCGGCAAGTCGTTTGTACTGAAAAAATTCGGTAAACAGTGCTTTAAAAATTGCGTATCGGTGGATTTTGACCTTGAACCGGAACACAAAGCAGAATTTGCTAAAACCAAAGACCCTCGCCGACTAATTGCGTACATAGCCGCGGTAAAAGGAATAAAAATAAGTCCGGAAGATACTTTGCTGATTTTCGATGAGATACAGGAATGTAATGATGCGTTGAACAGCTTGAAGTACTTTTGTGAACAAATGCCGGAACAGGCGATTGTCTGTGCAGGCTCATTACTTGGTGTGGCACTGAAACGCGAGGGCGCCTCTTTCCCTGTTGGCAAAGTCGATTTCATGACACTTTTTCCTGTGTCATTCAAAGAATTTCTTCCCCTCTACAACGAACAATTGTCTCTGCTTCTACAACAACAAGTTGAAACATTGAGCAAACAAATTGATGCTATTCCGGAAATAATTCATAGTCAACTTATTGAAGCATACAAAATATACTTATGCTGCGGTGGGATGCCCGAAACAGTGAGCCGATATTTGGAAACATCCGATTGGAATGAAGCGGATAAGATTAACAATCAGATTCTGACTGCATATACCTTGGATTTTTCCAAACACATTAATAATAAAGATATTCCGAGAGTTCACAAACTTTGGAATACACTTCATGACAATTTAGGAAAGGAAGATCGCAAGTTCAAATATGCGGTGATAGAAAAAGGAGCACGGGCGCGTGATTATGAAAATGCAGTAGAATGGTTGTCGCTTTCAGGATTAGTGTATCAAGTGTTTGAAGTTCAAACACTTCGTCTTCCGCTTTCTTCATGCAAAAATTCTTCCGCTTTCAAATTATACTTGTCTGATGTAGGATTGCTGCGTACAAAATTTCGGTTAGACCCTCAAACAATCATGATGGGCGACCGACTTTTTATAGAATTCAAGGGGCTTCTGACAGAAAATTATGTTCTGCAATCGTTGGTAAGACAGTTGGGTCGTGACATTTTTTACTGGACATCGGGTAATACGGCGGAAATTGAATTTATCATACAGCAATCACAGAAAATTATCCCGATAGAGGTAAAGTCCTCATTGAGTGTTAAGTCGAAAAGTTTGACAGAGTATCGCAAAAAATACTTGCCGGAATTAGCTCTAAGATTTTCATTAAAAAACGTAATCAAAGACTATGATTTACTAAATCTGCCGCTCTATTTGGTTGATTATTTTTCTCAATTCATAATTCACAAATAAATTTTTCTCATGCTAATCAACCTCTCCAACCACCCCTCCGCTCAATGGTCTGCCGAACAGCGAGCCGCCGCCGAAAAACAATTCGGTGAAATCCAAGATTTGCCGTTTCCTGCCGTTGACCCAACCGGCGAAAGTATTTATATTGAGCAACTTGCACAGGATTACCTTAATATTATCGCAAAAAAACATTTTAGCAATCCTCTGCCAACAATACACATTATGGGTGAAATGAACTTTACTTACTCAATAGTAAGATTGTTGCAAAATTACGGCTTTACTTGCGTTTCTTCCACTACCGAAAGGATTGCCAAAGAAGAAAACGGAGTGAAAACTTCGGAATTTCGATTTGTCCGATTTAGAAACTACTAACTGTACTTTATATGGAAGACTATTCAAAATATTTCCCGTTTCCATTGCGCGAACAGCAAAAGAAAGTTTTTGATGCCTTGTGCGATTTTGTCAAAAATCCCGACGAAAAAATTTTCTGTTTATCAAGGAAATGACAGGTAAATAATTATCTCCAATTTTGCATCGTTTGAAGATTTTTTATTCGTACATTTGCGAAAAATTGAAGAAAAGAATCTAAAGTACTGGGATTGAATGGGCTATTTTTTGAATGTGAAAAGAATCAATTTCGTAAAGGATTAAAAATGAGGTTGATTCTTTCTTTTGCTGCGAGAGCGGCATTGTTTTAAAGGGAAAATGATCACGACTCTCTTGCCCCTTGTTTTTCAAAAAAACAGCTAAATCTCGGCATTACTTTTTCAGAAAAACAACCAGGGTCAACGCATTAAAATCTTTATTTTAATGCGTTGACCCTGAAAAAACAACGGGTGCACGACAAATTTCCCATTTTTGAATTAGATGCATTCATTTTCGGGAAAGTGCCATTTAATCCTCAACCCTGCCCCTCTCCAAAATGGAAAGGGACAGGCGGCAGGGCAAACGCATCTTAATTTGTCAATTTTTTTAGGAAAGACATAAATTTGTAGCAAGCAGAACCTTATTTTAAACCTTAAATCAAACAAAAACACCTTAGTCGGATTAAAATGAAAAACACCAAATTTTTAAATGGCATAAAATGCAAATCAAAAATTTTTATTTGCAAAAATTGTTTATTTAAAATAAATCACATATCTTTGTGCCGATTTAAAAACTATCATAAATGATTTACAAAGGTAGCAAAACTGCATATTACACCCCTTCATTTGAGCCTCCGTTTAAGGCCATTTTAAGGCCGTTTAAGGT
>BNXY01000071.1 GCA_025999935.1 Bacteroidia bacterium
ACCGACGACATGCCGTAACCATGACTTTTCATAGCTTCGACGGCGGCATTAATTAAATTGGGATTGTCGGATAAACCCAAATAATTGTTGGCGCAAAAGTTGAGCGCTTCTTTTCCCGAATCCAATTCGATAGATACCGACTGGGGGGAAACAATAATCCGTTCTTCCTTGTATAAACCGGCCGACCGGATAGAATCCAATTCCTCTGTGAGGAATTTTTGAAATTTTTGATACACTTCCATAGATTGTAAATGATTAATTTTTTACAGTAAATTGATCTGTTAGTTTGATGTTCTGGGATGAATTGCCGACCATAACGGTAGCAGCTTCCGGGTTTTCGTAAACATCCATTACCCCGTTTTTGTTAAAATCAATCCATCCTTTTTTATAAATGGAAGGTTTTTTCTGGGCAGACATAAAAAGATAACCGGATGCCAGTATGATTATAAAAGTAAGACTTCCTTTCAATAATTGCTTTGTGAAGCGCTTCTTCCCAAAAGAAATGATTTGTAGTGCATTACGATTGACCGTTTCCATGTTTTATATCTATATATTTGTTATAAAAGTAACCGAAATTGAACGACAAAGGTATTCATTTTTAATCAAATTGCCAAAAATAAAGCAGTATATTCGATTTTTTTCGTACCTTTGCGCCCTCTTTATAATAGGCAAAGTTTTAGAATGATGAAAAAGATACGAAATATAGCGATTATTGCCCATGTTGACCATGGGAAGACGACTTTAGTGGATAAAATGTTGCTCGCCGGAAAACTTTTCCGCGACGACAAAGCAGAATTAGACCAATTCCTTGACAGCAACGATTTGGAAAGGGAACGCGGAATTACCATTCTGGCAAAAAATGTTTCCATCAATTACAAGGATTATAAGATTAATATCATTGATACGCCGGGTCATGCCGATTTTGGCGGCGAGGTGGAAAGGGTGCTGAATATGGCCGACGGCGTTCTGCTTTTGGTGGACGCTTTTGAAGGGCCTATGCCTCAAACCCGTTTTGTGTTGCAAAAAGCCATTTCCTTGGGATTGAAACCGGTGGTTGTAATCAATAAGGTGGACAAACCCAATTGCCGTCCGGAAGAAGTGCAGGAAATGGTTTTCGATTTGATGTTCTCGTTAGACGCTACCGAAGACCAATTGGATTTCGCCACCATTTACGGTTCGGCCAAACAAGGTTGGATGTCGGACGATTATAAAAAACCTTCCGACAATATTCTCCCCTTATTGGACACCATTATCGAACACATTCCCGAGCCTACCGTATTGGAAGGGAAGCCTCAGATGCAGATTACTTCTTTGGATTATTCCAATTATGTAGGGCGAATCGCTGTGGGACGCGTACACCGCGGGGAATTGCAGGAAGGCAAGGATGTAGCGCTTTGTAAACGAGACGGAACCATCGTGAAATCCCGTATCAAGGAACTGAATGTTTTTGAAGGATTGGGGCGTACCAAAGTCGCTTCCGTGAAATCGGGCGACATCTGCGCCATTATCGGAATTGAGGGTTTTGAAATCGGCGACACAATTACCGATTTGGAAAATCCCGAACCCTTGGCTCCCATTGCCATTGACGAACCGACGATGTCGATGATGTTTACCATCAACGATTCTCCTTTTTTCGGGAAAGATGGGAAATATGTGACCTCTCGCCATGTTTACGAACGCCTGATGCGGGAATTGGATAAAAATCTGGCTTTGCGCGTGGAATCTTCCGGTTCGGCCGATTCATGGATTGTTTACGGTCGGGGCGTTTTGCATTTGTCGGTGCTGATTGAAACCATGCGCCGGGAAGGTTATGAATTGCAGGTGGGTCAGCCGAGAGTGATTATCAAAGAAAAAGACGGCGTTAAATTGGAACCGGTGGAACAACTTACCATCAATTTGCCGGAAGAGTCGTCCAGCCGTATCATTGATATGGTAACCAAACGCAAAGGGGAAATGCAAACGATGGAACGCAAAAACGACCGCATCCATCTGGAATTTACCATTCCTTCTCGCGGAATCATCGGATTGACAAACAATGTGTTAACTGCTTCGGCGGGAGAAGCCATCATGGCGCACCGCTTTTTAGAATACCAACCATGGAAAGGCGATATCGAAAAACGCCAAAACGGCTCAATCATCGCCATGGAAACCGGAAATGCTTTCGCTTACGCCTTAGATAAACTGCAAGACCGAGGTCGCTTTTTTATCGAACCGCAAACCGATGTTTATGCCGGACAAATCGTTGGCGAACACAGTAAAGAAGGCGATTTGGTGGTCAATGTGACTAAATCCAAAAAACTGACCAACGTCCGCGCTTCGGGAAGCGACGACAAAGCGCACCTTTCTCCTCCCATCGTTTTCAGCTTGGAACAAGCCCTCGAATACATCAAAGAAGACGAATACGTAGAATTAACCCCGCTTGCCATGCGGTTGAGAAAAATCATCTTGGATGAAAATGAACGAAAACGGCAAAAAGCGAAAACGCCGCAGACAATATGAATATACTCAATATATATTGAATTTGTAAAAAGTCGGACACTTCATTTATTTATGCAGTATGTAACTTCCTATATTATAAAATTACGGTAGTGTTTCTATTTACAAAGGAGTAATTATTGGGAATGGATCTGTAATCGCTTCCAAGCAAGGAAGAGGCCACAGCCTCATTTCCGAATACCAGCGGGAGAATCAGCGCCCAAATCTCCCTCCCTACAAAAAAAGTCGCTACGTCATTGGTACGAAGTGAGACATCTGCTGAAAATTATTGTATCACCAAGATTTTTCTTTTCCAATAGCACCAAAAAATGATTTAGCCTAGATAAAATATTTTTCATTATTTAATTTTTTTTAGTAATCTGTTCCATCTGAATTTCCCGTGGTTATTTGAAAACAAAATTAAACTTGCTTTCCCTACAATATTCTCTTCCGGCACAAAACCCCAATCTCTGGAATCGCTTGTATTGTGGCGATTGTCGCCCATCACAAAAAGATAATTGTGTTGGAAAGTATAGCGAGTAACCAAGCTGTCTTTAATAAAATATTGAGCGCCTTTTTGTTCTATTTCTTGATGTTCTGTCTCTTTTATTGTTCTTTCATAGAGTGAGTAATGATATCTGTCAAGCGGGATAGCCATTCCTTTCTTCGGAATAACCAATGGTCCATAGTTGTCTAAAGTCCATTGAAATGCCGAATTTTTCGGATAAACCCAATTTTCCTCGTTATTGTCTGATACATTCTTCCGAAAAGAATGTTTAGACATCGTTGGGGGCGGTTGTGATTGACCATTTATATTTACTAATCCATCTTTGATAATTAGCGTATCGCCCGGCAAAGCCACGCAACGTTTAATTAGAAAGTTATTTCGATTATTAGTAAAAGGAGCATTAAAAACGATTACATCATCCTGTTTTATTTTAGAAAAACCTTTCAGTCGATGGTAGTTCCAATACAAGGAATCAATATTGGTGGAATCATCGGCTTTCAGGTACCAAATCAGATTTATCCATGGAATTTCGTAAGGAGAGGCAGGCATGCGAGGACCATATACCAATTTATTTACAATTATTTTATCTCCGGAAAGCAAAGTGTCTTCCATTGATTCGCTGGGAATCGCAAATAACTCCAACACACATACCCGAAACAAAATAGTTAGTAGAAAAACACCGATAATGGCGATTGTATTTGCAAACCACTTATGCTTTTTTAAGTACTTGGAAATTCTATTATATCTGAATGCAGAATAAATCTTCATCTATTACCTCCTGTATTTTTAGTAGGATTGTCTTTTTATTACCCGAAAATCAAACGCCGCAGCGCCAAGCAAGCCCGCCCCGTCAAGCCCTTCAATCCGTCCGATAAAACCGGTGTTGATGTCGGAACAATAGAAGTTTATAGTGGCTTCGCCTTGTTCATCTGTAACAACCGAGGGCGCCCAAAGCAAAGTATTTCGGGCATCGGGTAATGAGCTAAGTATTTCTATATCATCCGGCTGATAAAATTCACGAACACCGTAATAGCCTTTTACTCGCCACAAGTTATTCATTTTCAGTAATTCTTCATCCGTATAATTAGGGCCTTCATAAGTTATATATCTACTATCTTCAACTATAAAAGTGCACCTGCCTTGGTCAGGAAAATATTTTGGTTTAAATATATAATACGTTTTACCGATAACAGGGAGATTATGTTCTTTAACTGGATTTGGGCATGGACAATATTGTGGGTCATGATGGCATGTATAACCCGGAAGGTAATTTTCCAAATGACCATGCTCACAGACCCAAGGACCTAAATTCCTTTGCGCCAAATTGTCCAATCGTCCCATATATTTGTCTCGAAATGGTTTATGGGCTTTGGCAGTAATGGTAACTTCGTCCAGCGCAATCGAACCGTCGAAACTAATACGAGGCTCACGAATTGCTTCCTCTTTCACAGTATCATTCAGGTTGGCAAAAGGATAAAAAGTCTCTTTCTCCGGTCTGATTTTGCCGATTGCCGAAAAGGGATCGTCAATATTCATATTGGTCTTAAACTCTTGGGGCAATAACGGCTTTAGATAGAGGTAGCCATTCCGTAAGTTTTTCATCACTTCCGTATTTATCACAAAATATCCGGTTGAATCGGCGGTAACAATTTGTGCATTTTCATTGACGTCCGAAACTTGCAGAAAATGTTCCAAACTTTTAATCTGTTTGCTTTTTACAGTTTGAATGCCTGTGATTTCATCGGACACGACTGCTTGTCCTTTGGGTTTTAAGTTGTTCTCCGCCCAAACATACCGGCGCCAGCCTTGCGTAAGCAGCAATAAATCCATTGCCTCTTTCCGGTCTTTGTTTTTTTCGTTAAAATAATAGGCCGGGTCGTAGATTTTTCCTCTGATTTGGGAAGATAGGTAAACTTGTGTCAGAATATTTGCCGGGTCGGCCGGATTATTGTACAAACCGTCAAAAACGCTGACACCCAAATGAGTTCTTACCGCTTGGCCGTTTTCATCGGTTACTTTGATTTTCACACGGGCGTTTTCCCGTGTTCCATAAACCTTTTTATTCGTCGTGGCGGTAATATGCAGTTTCTTTTCCGGATGAACATAAACTAATCTTTCTGCAACCGGCAACAAGTTTTTGTTAAAAAGCGTAAACTCGGCTATTCCCTGCGATGAAAATTCCTTAAGCGGTATTTTTACTTTTTGGCTTCCTTTAAATATGCCTTTGGCTACGCAGGCAACTATACCCCGAATTTGGCCGGCCAGGTAAAAAGCTTGTTTGGGTAATTCTTCATTCTGAGATATGGTAAATTCCAAAAAATCAGCATTTTGTCCGGTCAATTGGATGCTCATGCCTTGCGGATAAATTTCCGGCAAGGAAAAAGTATCGCCGTTGTTCAAACGAATTTGATAATTCTTACTTGACAAAGGGGTAAATTGCATAAATCCCATTCCTGCATGGGCGCTTTTAAATTCTATCAAGGGAACATCATTTTCATACAAACTTCCTGCCACATCCATCGGATAACCGTGACCGTCCGTTGCTTTGAAAGCCAATTTAGCCGGGATTCCGGAAACCAAATTTCCTCCTTCCGGAAAAGTCTCAAACCGGAAACTGCTGTCTGCTTGATTAATTGCCTTTTCGGTTTGATACATATCTTTCTGTATCTTTACCTTTCGGACAGCGTTCATTTCCGTGCTGTCGGCAAAAAAAGAGTGTTGCGTATAGGCTTCCAGAAAATAATCGCCGTCGGGCAGTGTATCCGACACATACACATGTCCGTCTGCAATACCGTTTTCAATCGGGTATTTTTCCTGCCAAGCAATTTCTCCATCCGATTCGCTAATCATTTGCAGGTAAAGTGTCTGACTTAATCCTGACAGATAAAAGACTTGCGCATCCAATATATAGGCTTTGAACCACAAATCTTCGCCTGGCTCATAAATACCTTTGCTGGTTTGCAGGTATATCATCTCCATTGGCCGGTTGCTTGCAAGGTTTGAAAACCGCGCAAGCAACGATTCGATGGTTTCCTCTTGAGAATGAACTGTTTGGAAGACGAGTGTCAAGCACCACAGCAAAAAATATTTATAGGAACCCAGCTTTTGTATCATAACTTTTCAATACTAAATATTCTCAAATCCAAATAAGCTTCATTCAAATCTTTGGCAATATCTCCGATATATTCAATATTTAAGCCTTCTTTCGTAACAAAAGAATTCTGCCAGTTCCATTCTTCTCCTGTGCCGATAAGCGTTTCTCCTAAATAATTGAACTTTTCATCCATCATTATCACAATGATAGGCTTTTTCCCTAAAGGAGTGCTGAAAGTTGCATCTGTAATCCCCTGTAACATAAAACGATAATACACATTTCGCCAAGAATCGTAACGGACGGCTGTGTATATGTCCTGTTGTAAACAGTGAATAAGCATTACTTCTTTTGGTGTTTCTATCTGTTTCCTATTAATTGAATGAATGGTTTTCGCCACATTACTTCCGGCATATACCTTTTGAAAAGTTTCTGCGCCCGATTTTGAAATATATAAATCATGCGACATGGGAAAACTGTAAATAAGTTCGCCGGTGGGCGATAATTCAGGATAAACCATTAGTTCCAAATCATCCCAATTGGTTTCTTGACCAAACAATTCTTTAGGATAGGTATGGTAAAATTCTACTTGATTGGCTTTTATATCAATAGAGGACGTAAATCTAAATTTATCAATTAAAGAATCAGGAACGGCAATAGGCATGAATCCTGTCAAAAGTAATTTCTCTTGGGTTTCGATAAACGGAGTTACTGTGTTGAAATTATATTGTGGGTAATATAACGTCCAGTTACTATTCCTTGCCCATTCAACATCTTCTCTCAGCGAAATCCGTTGTTTTACATGTCCTGCGTTATCAGTTAAAGCGACTTGTGTCATAGGTATATTATAAACATAAATTGAATCACTGTTTTTAATATGATAACCGGTAAAATGGAGGATGGCATCCTGCCCTTCTTTTTCAAAACGGGTATTTCCAATATAACTACCATTTATATAGTCATAAAAATAAATAGCATTCATATATGGATTTAAAAAAGTCAATATTTGTAAACCGGATGAATCTTCAACCATTTGGATGTAAGGCGGTTTCGGTGCCGTATTGTCATCGAGCAGGATTTTTTTCTCGCCGCTAATTACCAACTGATAAGTTGCTTTCAGTTTTCCGGCTTTCTCATTTTTCGTGGATACAGTATGGGTGCAAGATACCACTAACAGGACAGGAATAATAAGAATAAATGTTTTCATTGTGATTATATTTAAATAATATTTTTCAAACAATAATATGTAGGAGGTAAGGATTTAGTCATACCTCCTACAATTATACAAACCATCAAAAACACGGACATGGGTTCTTACCGGTTGGTTGTTTTCATCGGTTACTTTGATTTTCACACGGGCGTTTTCCCGTGTTCCATAAACCTTTTTATTCGTCGTGGCGGTAATATGCAATTTCTTTTCCGGATGGACATAAACCAATCTTTCTGCAATCGGCAACAAGTTTGCATTGAAAAGTGTAAATTCGGCAATGCCTTTGCTGGTTTGCAGGTAAATCATCTCCGCAGGCCGATTGCTTGCAAGGTTTGAAAACCGAGCAAGCAACGATTCGATGGTTTCCTCTTGAGAATGAACTGTTTGGAAGACGAGTGTCAAGCACAACAGCAAAAAATATTTATAGGAACCCAGCCTTTGTATCATATAGATTATTTTTTAACAATTTGTTCTAATTGATAAAAAGCGTCATTTTGAGGGCTTTGAAACGAATGTTTTACCATCTTCCCCTCTTTCAATTGAATAACACATGGATAAATATTATTGTCGCTTGGAACGGCAAACAAGTTGTCTTTATCAACATAGATATTAGGGTGCTCACTAATTCGGACTTCTGTTTTTTGCTGTAAAATCTTTAGCGAAGATACTTTTGTCAATACAAATAATATCTGCTGATTGTCAATATATTCCTGCATAAAAAACTCCCCCTCTTGAATACATCCATGACATCCTAAACCGGGTAAAACTACAAGCCACTGATATTGACTATCCACGGCAATCTGCTCAATTGCATTCGTCAAATATTTTTTTTCTGTTTCTTCCGGACTTTTACTACATGAAGCAGTAACAAAAAAAATGAAAACTATCCATAATTTTATGTTAATCTTTCTCATAATTCTTCAATACTAAATATTCTCAAATCCAAATAAGCTTCATTCAAATCTTTGGCAATATCTCCGATATATTCAATATTTAAGCCTTCTTTCGTAACAAAAGAATTCTGCCAGTTCCATTCTTCGCCTGTGCCGATAAGCGTTTCTCCTAAATAATTGAACTTTTCATCCATCATTATCACTATGACAGGTTTTTTTCCTGGGGGAGTGCTGACCGTTGCATTAGAAATACCTTGCAACAAGAAACGATAATATACCTTACGGTAAGTATCATATAAAATGGCGGCATACAAATCTTGTTGAAAATAATGTGCACCTATTACTTCATTGGACGTTTTTCTCTGTTCATAATCCATCGAACGAATGGTTCTCGCCACATTGCTGCCGGCATAAACAGTTTTACTTGCATCTGTTTCCAAATTAGTAACATATAGATCGTGTGACATGCTAAAACTGTGAATAATTTCTCCGGACGGGGAAAGTGCCGGATAGACTTGCATGAATACGGGGTCGTCCCAACATGCGTTATTTCCAAATAATTCTTTAGGATACTTGTGCCTAAATTCCGTTTGATTAGTTTTCAAGTCAATACAAGCTGTGAACTGTTTTTTTTGAATAAGTGAATCGGCAATAGAAAAAGGAGACATGCCTGTTAAAATTAGCTTTCCATTGTAAGAAAATAAAGGGCTAATCGTACTGACTTCATATACCGGATGAGTAATCTGCCAAGTTAAATCATTACTCCACAAAGGAATTTTATTTTTTACACGTCCTGTACTATCTGTCAAGGAGATTTCCATCAAAGGTCTATTGAAAATATAAATTGAATCCATGTTTTGAATGTAATAACCAGTAGGGCCAAGAACGGCATTCGGTCCCTCCCGTTCATAATGAATATTCTTAATATACGTACCGTTTGCATAATCGAAAAAACAAATGGAACGGGTATATGGATTCATAAAGGTCAGCACTTGGTCGCCTAAAGAATCTTCAATTATTTGGATGTAAG
>BNXY01000072.1 GCA_025999935.1 Bacteroidia bacterium
CAATCTATAAAAATCTCTGAATGTCTCTGAACGGTCTCTGAATCTTTCAGAGACTTTTGTAAGTAAAAACTTGCAAAAATGGGAGTTTTTTTGCATTATTACAACACGGGGTTCAGCGGTTGCTTACAGATAAATATTTTATAATATACTTTTATTTCCATAATATATTTAAATGACATAAAAAAAGAAAGAAGAATCAAAGACGGAAATATCATGTTATATCCAACATCATTAATAATTTTTTTTGTATTTTTAATCTGAATAAATTCATCTATTCTTTGCAAAGAAAAATAAGAGAAATCAATAGAAAAATAAGAAAAAAATGTAAAAAAATAGATTATATTGAATAAAAAAAATAAAAATACTAATTTTTGATATATTTTATCTTTTGTATAAAAAATTATCAATGCAATACTCAAAATGTATAGAAAATGGATCATATATATAGCAACTATTTGAACAGCCATTTTTAAATCAGATTCGTTTACTAAAGTAGAATATGACATCGAAATTATTAACAACAATAGTAATAACACATTTATTTTAATTTCTTTTATACGAAAAAATAAAGATGTAGAACTAAGAAAAAAGGACACTACGATTGTGACTATTTGAATCGTTCTACACAATACAGAACCAAAACTTAAACTACTAGCAAATGAGGAATATCCAAATAGATTTAAAAGCAATATGAAATTACATAATTTCATATTTACTCCTTTATTAAAATCAATATACGACTTGACTTTGTTCATAGAAAAATCACAATCAAAATATTACTAACTTTGATTTTAATGCTTGTCTTGATTTTGCAAGATGAAAAATATAAAAAAATTGCATTATTGTATGAATTACATAAGAACATAAAACAGCTAAAGCAAGTCCTACTGCACCCATTCCTTGATGTAAAAATATGTATGTAAAACCTACAATAATCATCGCCCATAATAAATTAAAACAAAAACCTATCCACATTTTTCCGAAGCTTGCAATAGAAGTTCCGAAAACAGTTGAGATTGATGTAAATACTGTAGAATATGCTAATATAATGATTGCCATTGTACTTTCAAAATTCTTTCCATATAATTGCATGATTATTGAACTATATATTGAAACGATAATTGCTAAAACAAATGTTACTATAACATTTATGCCAATATTGTATTTTAATACTCTCCAATATGTACTTTCACTCTCACTTGCTTTTGTGCTTGATAATATAGGCATGAGCATTTGACTTATTGCTCCGGGAATAAAAAGAATGATAATCTTCCATTGATCTGCGATTTCATATAATCCGGCCTCTCCAAAACCAGCACTTTTTACTAACATAGCGCGAATAATCCAAAAGACCGGAGCAACCATTATTGAGGATAAAGCAGCAGGTAGACTAAATTTGTATAGAATACGAAGATCTTTTTTATTAAAGTATTTTAATTTATTAGGAATAGTAAATTTGATTATATTCTTTTTGATTGAAACATAATTAGCAACAGCAAGTACTAAATATCCAATCCCAAATCCCCAAATAGCTCCTAAAACACTATAATAATAAGCGCCAATAAGCATAAATAATGTTTCTGCTATACTGGCTATAAACGTATTAATGGCAATTGAACGAAAATCCTCAAACCCGGAAAGCATTCCGTTTTGCGCACTATTTACTATGGTGACAAATAACAGGAGTCCTCCTACTCTGATGTCATCCGACAAATATGGAGCATTCAAAGTCTTCTCAGCCAAAAATGGTGCAAAAATCAAAACTAAGATAGTGATGGTTGTTCCTGTAATGATTGAAAATCCATTTGTTAATACATAAATAGAACTGACCTTTTGTTTATCTTTCTCCCTATATTCTGAGATATATTTACTTGCAGTTAATCCTAATCCAACACTTCCAAAAACAACAAACATATTAATTGTTGAGCGAACCATTCCAAATTCACCATATTGTTCTTTTCCTAAAATACGAGCACAAACAATCCCTGCAACTAGAATTATGAATTTAGCAATAGATGTACCTGCCAAAGACCAGAAAACACCCTTTGCCATACGCATCCCTATATCAGAGTTTTTTATTCTGACATACATTGAAGAAAGATAATTGTTTTTCGATATGATGTTATAAAAATTCACCATAAAAAATCAGGGACAGACACTATCCTCTCGCACGCCTTTCCATCCCCATAAGGATTATGCGCCTGCGACATCTTATTATAAATCGCGCTATTGTTCAATAATAACTCTACATTTTCCACGATTGCATCGACATCCGTCCCTACCAGTTTTACAGTAGCAGCTTCCACCGCCTCCGGCCGTTCCGTAGTATTGCGCATCACGAGAACGGGTTTGCCCAATGAAGGCGCTTCTTCCTACACCCCGCCACTATCTGTCAAAATAAGGTACGAATGTTGCATCATATACACAAACGGCAGATAATCCAAAGGTGAAATCAAATAAATATTCAGAACATCCGCCAACAATTCATAAACCGGTTTCTGCACATTCGGATTCAAATGCACTTCCTATTTTAATTTCTTATTTGATATTTGTTAATTGAATTTGAGAAGCGTAAAACCACAAAACAATAAATTACGGATAAGCTATTCATTCTCTTTGTTCAAAATATGCTTCAAATCGAAATACATAAGTCGAGTCGAATCATTTTCATCCTGAGTAGATAAAAATTCAAAGCCATTCTTTTGATAAAAATGAAAAGCTGTTTGATAGGCATCAACTGTTATAAAACGACAAGCAACATCCATTCTGCCTAATAAAAGATTTTTTACTGAGTCCAAAATAAAACCGCCAATACCTTGTTTTTCAAATTTTTCACTTACAGCAAGACGACCAATTTTTATAGCCGGATAATTTTTACGGCGTTTAGGATTCGGAATTTTATTCTGTCGATTGAACCGGTTCCAAAAACTTTTTTCTTCAACATTGGAAGTATCGAAAACAACTGGGTGTACGACAAATTTCCCTATTTTCGCATAGAGTTTTTCCGATAGATCATATTTTTGTAACTTTGTTATTTTTTTGTTTTCCAAACAAAGTCAGGCACTTGTTCTATTTGTGCTATATACAGTCTTATAGCTTTCAGTGGTTGTTCCATTAATGCAGGTTTTTCAGGAAAAATGCTCCAATATTCGCTTCTTATCCTCATTTTCTTTCTCGTTCTTGTGATAGAGTTCTACAAAGACAATTCGTTGTTCATCGGCAAAATACGCATATATCAATCTGAACCCGGAATTACATCCTCGACCTTTGAAACTATCACTTGCGATTTTCTTTATTTTGATAACGCAAGTTGAAATACCCAATCCTTCTATTCTGAAGCTAAACGGTGGTGATGCTTCCGGTTCATCGTTCAAGTCTTTACAGACGTCTCTCAAGTCACTTTCCAAGGTTCGGTATTTCTTCAGCAAGCGCTTTAAATCCTTTTTGTATTCCGGTAGTTCTTCAAAATTTATCTTGTTCATCTTCCGTATATTCTCTTACTGAAAAAGGAGGTCTGCGATAAAAAACAAGATTGTAACTGATATAATCGCCTTCTTCTGTTGCTTTCCAAGGTTTGTCTTTGTGTGAATAATCGCTGATTTTAGTTGCATTCCAGTCGCTCATTTGTTGAATAACAGCGTCAATAACTGTTTTCTCGGCAGCCGACAATTGCGTTAAATCTGCTTTTTCCAAAGGAAGATAACGGGTTTGAGGAAGTCCGTGATACTCCGTTTTTATTCGTTGCAACTGACCTTTATCAATCAACTGGTTAATGATACGATCTAATTTTTGTGGGACGGGACCGTAAGGTAGTTTCTTATACCTTGCTCCTGTGAGATGTTCTTCGTATATTTCGTAGTAATTAAAATCGCAAAAATACAGTAGCTTATTCAATACGGTTTCTCCTACATTCGGTTTGCCGGCACAATGTTCTAAAATGTACAGCAATACATTTTTAAATTTACCCACCTGCAAGTCAGGAACTGAAATTCGAATCGTATTTTCGTCGTTCGAAACTTCTTTTTCAAGGAGAACTTCGTCAGATACCTTAAAATCAGAAGATAGAAATTCATCCAATGAAAATCCTAAAACGAAGGATAACTTTTGTAATTCGGAGACATCCATGTTCCGGTTGCCAAGTTCCATTTGAGCCAAAGAGGGACGCGACATTCCAATATTCTTAGCCAAATCTTCCTGCAATAAGCCTTTGCTTTTGCGTAGCATCGCTACCCGTTGACCAATTTGCTTTTGAGATAATTTTAATTCCATTGTTTCTCTGATTAATTTCCAAAAGCAAAGGTACGATATGTTTTGTAATAAAACAAAATTTTGTTCTGTTTTTTTTATCGGTTAATTATTTTATGGAATAAATAACATCGCTATCCACACTGATATCGTTAAATTCCTCGTGTGAAACAGCCTTTACCACGGCATCAAACTTCCCGCCCTGCATCTCCGTCAAAACATCCAACCCATTAAAAGTAATACCAAGCATAAGAATATTCGATCCTTTTACCCGTATTCTTTGTACTCCAACTTGTTGAGCAAAAGTCCATAATAAACCAGATATTGTTTTATTTTTTTAATATCATATTTATTTTATCTTATTGACAGACAGCAAACGAGGTATCTCTATCCAAAATGCTTTATATACTACGCTCGGTTATAAATTGAGTTATCATACAATAAACGCTCAATTATGTTTCAAGTTTGGACTATACGAGGGCGAAAACAGCAATTCAATTCCTAATATAGCCATCTGTCTATATTACTCGAAAATTCCGGATAATATTTTTTCAAATATTCCTTTGAATTTAGGTGGTGTTTTTTTGCAATAAATTCATGTTCTGCAAACTCGGAACCATTGCTACGGCGCTTGAAATCTCAGGTCGTTGCTAAAAACAATTTAAAAAACGGGTCGGCAATAAAATAAGTATTATTTATTTTCTCAACAGTTCCATTCATGACTAAATCTTTTGCTGCACGCTGAAGTGTAGCTGCGCTTGGCAAACGATGCGTGGTGATATAAGCCGTTGAAAATATATTTTCTCCATTTACCATTAATGCCTGAAGCAACTGCTTTTTGCTTTTCGACTGATTATTAAATAATTCCATATAGTAATCTCCTTTAAGCGAGAGCAATCGCCCGGCACAATCATCCACTATTTCTTTGGAAACGGTTTTGTAGCTATTTATCATGTATTGCCAAATCTCTGCCGCCAACAACTGGATATAATGAGGCACACTTGCCGCAACGGAAATAATGTATTGAGCAGTTTCAACATCAAGGGTAATTGCCGAATTGGAAAATTTATTTTGTAAAAATTCAATCGTGTCTTTTTCAGGAAGTGGTCCAATAGACATTTGCGAGGCTGCATTGTAAAAAGCTCTTTTCTTGTTGTTAAACAATTCTTTCAAGAGATGCGTTTTACTTCCGAAAAAAAGGTAATTGGTGGCGTGTTGTTGTTGAATTTTACTTCGCAACAAGCTTTCAAAATGGATACCGCTTAGTTTTTCGACTTCTTGAAATTCATCGAAAAACACAATCACTCGTTTGTTAGCAGCGCCGGCCAATTTTTCAGACATATCTAACAATTGAGAGATGACTGTTTCGTCAACCGTCGAACCTGCAAAATCAATAGAAAATTCAGGAGTTCCGTCAGCGTTGAAACTCAACAGCGGACGGATGTTTTTAATAATGGCAGCAAATGTTTGTGTGAATTTTTGCAGATTACTTTGCTTCAACGCCAAAGCTTTAGCATAAAGCCGCACGAACGATTCCTGCGAGAAGACCGGCATAAAATCAAAGTAAATGCAAATAAAACCTTGGGCTTCCAATTGTTCAATTGCTTTGAAAACCAATGATGTTTTTCCAAACCGGCGAGGTGCATACAGCACTAAATTGTTTCCTCCCGAAAGAATTTCTACAATGCGTGTACACTCTTCTTTCCTGTCGTAGAAATTGCTACCTCTTACAATCGTTCCGTAACTAAAAGGATTCATAATATAATTTTTATACAAAGATACTACTTTTATTGCAATTATGCAAAAAAGCATAATGCAAAAAAGCATAATTGGATGATCGTCTGTACAATGCTTATAATAAACGAATTAAATTTAAGCGCTGCCTTTTGGCTGTAAAGTTAATAAAAATTTGCAAAGGTTCACGGCTTCATTGTTAAAACTATCCGCTCGCATGCCCTCCCATCCCCATAAGGATTATGCGCTTCCGACATCTGATTATATAAACCTTGGTCTTTCAGCAACAATTCCACATTCTCTACTATGGCTTCCACATCCGTCCCAACCAATTTCACCGTCCCTGCTTCCACTGCCTCCGGCCGTTCCGTGGTATTCCGCATCACGAGAACGGGTTTACCCAATGAAGGCGCTTCTTCCTGCACCCCGCCACTATCCGTCAAAATAAGGTACGAATGTTGCATCATATACACAAACGGCAAATAATCCAAAGGTGAAATCAAATAAATATTCGGAACATCTGCCAATAATTCATACACCGGTTTTTGTACATTCGGATTCAAATGTACCGGGTACACAATATCCATCTCCGGATGAGCAACGGCAATCTCTTTCAGTGCCTTACATATTTGCAAAAATCCATCGCCGAAATTTTCCCGCCGATGTCCGGTTACGAGAATGTATTTTTTGTTTTCTTGCGGTTTATAGCCTTTTTCTTCTATTTCTGTCACAATCTTTTCTTGCAAACTCGGCTTCGTCTTAATAATGTCAACCGCCATCAATAGAGCATCAATTACCGAATTTCCAGTTACATAGATTTTACTTTCATCTATCTTTTCCTGCAAAAGATTGTTTTTAGACATCTCAGTGGGGGCAAAACAATAATCACATAAACGGTCGGTCAGTTGCCGGTTCATTTCTTCCGGCCAAGGCGAATAAAGATTATAGGTTCTTAGCCCGGCCTCTACATGAGCTACTTTGATTTGTTGATAAAACGCCGCAATAGTTGCAGCCATCGAAGTTGTCGTATCGCCATGTACAAAAACGATTTCCGGCTGAAACGATTTCAACACATCCCGCATCCCTAAAAGCACTTTCGATGTAATATCGTATAAATCCTGATTGGGCGCCATAATGTTCAAGTCATAATCCGGTTGAATGTCAAACACTTCCAATACCTGATCCAACATTTGCCGGTGCTGACCGGTTACACATACTTTGGTGTCGAATTTTTCGGGATATTTCTGAAATTCCTTAACCAAAGGCGCCATTTTAATGGCTTCGGGGCGTGTGCCGAAAACAAGTAATATTTTTTTCATTTTCTTATTCCGCAAAAATCCAATTCTATTTTGGAATTATCTTTCTGTATGTCGTAGAACGGTTTATGTCCTACTAACCATGCCACAATATCCGCTTTTTGATATGCCTCCCGATATTCCGTCAGATTGTATGTTTTATGTTCGGAAATATTCGGTTCTACGACCAACACTTCTGCATTGGATTCGCTTAATATCCGGGATGTTATATATTTGGCAGGCGATTCGCGCAAGTCGTCAATATCCGGCTTGAAAGCCAAGCCCATACAAGCCACTACGGGTTCCCTTCCGTTTGCTGTTTCAAATTGCCGGGCGGTTTCTATTACCCGGTTAGCGCACCAGTCGGCTTTATAATCGTTGGTTTCCCGCGAACGTTTGATGATTTGAGCCTGTTCCGGATAATCCGAAACAATAAACCACGGGTCAACGGCAATACAATGTCCGCCGACTCCCGATCCGGGTTGCAGGATATTTACCCGTGGATGCTTGTTGGCCAATGCAATCAATTCCCAAACATTAATACCGGCTTTATCGCAAATCATGGATAACTCGTTGGCGAAAGCGATTTGTACGTCGCGCGAAGAATTTTCCGTCAGTTTGCACATTTCGGCTGTCCGCGCATTGGTCGGATGTAAAGTTCCCTTCACAAAACGAGCGTAAAATTCAATGGCTTTTTGTGTTGATTCGGGATTGATACCGCCGATTACGCGGTCGTTGTGTTCCAGTTCATAAATCACATTTCCCGGTAAAACCCGTTCGGGACAGTATGCAATATAGATTTTATCTTTCAATTCCGGTCGTTCCTTCCAAATCAAAGCGGCCATTTTCTCGGTGGTCATCACCGGTGAAGTGGATTCAATTACAAATAAATCCCCGGCTTTCAAATACGGGATAACCATTCTCGTAGCAGATTCTACATAAGAAATATCCGCCCTGTGATTTTGTTTGAAAGGAGTTGGAACTACAATAAAATAGGCATTGGCAATTTGGGGTTTTACGGCTGCCTTTAGTTGCCCCGATTCAATTACCTTTTTTACTAATTCACCTAAATGAGGCTCTACTATATGAATTTCTCCCCGATTGATGGTTTCAACTACGGTTGGATTAACATCCACGCCTAAAACGGTTAATCCTTTGGATGCTGCAAATGCCGCAGTGGGAAGGCCGATATAGCCTAAACCCATAAAAACGGCGTCAATGTTTTGTTTTTGTATCATATTTTATTTTCTATTACCTCCATATACTCCATCGGAATAAACGTCATAGCCAGCGTACAAACGCCCTCCAACTTCACAATCACCCGTTTATGCCCTTTCACCCGCATCAAGTCGCCTTCAATCCCTTTGAATTTGCCTTCCTTTACCCGCACTTTGCCCAGATACCGCGCATTCGGGAGTTTGTCTATCAGAATCGTTTCGTCCCAATAGTTGGATATAAACCGGAAGTTTTCTATCTGTTTATCCGGAATCACCTGAAATTGTCCCGTTCCTGCGCCATAGAGATAGGAAATCTTATAGCCCGATTCAGCCGGCAGCGACAACGCCGTTTCATGATCCGTGCGGACAAACACAAATCCCGGTATCACCGGCTGGTCGCCTTGGAAAGGAATGCAATGTTCGACCCCTTTATTTTCTAAATAATTTTTGATTTTTTTCTCGGTA
>BNXY01000073.1 GCA_025999935.1 Bacteroidia bacterium
TTTCATTTTTTTTGATTTAATTTAAAATTTGAATAATGTTTCATTTTTAGTATTTATATCGTAATCCGATTTGCAGATTTTGTCCGTAATAATCGCGACGAACCAGCGTTCCGCTACGGTAATTTTCATAATCCGCTACTTTGTCGTTGGCCGGATTTTGTTTTTTCAAATAATGAGTCATCGGCGTATTCAACAAATTGGAGGCTTTCGCAAAAAGAACGACTCCTGTTTTGAATTTCTTTTCGAGCGAAACATCCGTTTGCAGATAACCGCCTTGCCAGATGTCGTTGTCCAGGTAGCGGGAAACGGCGTACAGGCGGTCGCCGGTATAAGAAAACGCCAACTGTCCGTCCCATCCGTTTTTTGCGTCCTTATACAGCAGCGAAAGATTGGCTGCATGTTTCGCCTGTCCATTCAGCGGGCGGGTTTGCGCTACATTTTTCACTAATATTTTCTCGGACGAAGCAAGGTCGGGATTATCGTAATTGAACAACTTGGTAGTCGTTATCTGCGATTGCGTGAATGTGTAATTTCCTTTGATTCCAAACGAATGAAAATATTTTGTCAAATCAATTTCCACGCCATAGTTGTCGGCATCGCCGAAGTTGGTGGGCGAATAAAATGTGCCTTGTCCTTCCGCCAAAATGCCGTATTCGATGGGATTTTGCAAGCGTTTGTAAAACAATCCGACCATGAGTTGTTCCGAAGGTTGCGGAAAATACTCGTAACGAAAATCTATATTATGAGCAATCGTGTGTTTTAATTCGGGATTTCCTCTTTCCGTATATTCCTCATTCAGAATCTGATACGGAACAATTTCAAAAAATCCGGGGCGATTGAGCGATTTGTAGTACGAAGCGCGGATATTATTGTTTTGCCAAGGCGAATATTTGAGATGCAAATTTGGCAAATAATCCGTATATTGCTGGCTGCCTTCATTCTTTACTCCTTCTATCGGATGTTTCAAATGGTAACCTTGGTCGGTAGTTTCGATGCGCAATCCGAAAATCGCCTGTAACCGGTTCAGATGCAGTTTGACCTGTCCATAACCGGCTGTAATTTTTTCCGAAGCATTGTAATTCAACTGATTCCCTGTCGATCCATGCGGATTATGCACACGGAATTTGATTTCGCTGTATTCGTTCCAATCCGTTCCTTTAATTAAGTTGTTGTTCATGGAAGGCTTATCTTCGTCGTAAGGCAGGAACAGATAATTATTGTAAAAATTGGTGCGTTGTTTGTCGCGGTACATTCCTCCTGCCGAAAAATCAATTTTCGTTTCGTTGAGCGAAGCGGCGTATAGCAAATTGAAGTATCCCGACAAATCCCTGTCATCGTTATGTTCCCAGCGGCGTTCTGCGCCATAAGGAGTAGTTACGACAGATACGGAATTTATTTTTCCATCCTTGACTTTTGCGCTGGTATAAACCGAACTGTTGTCGGGGATTTCATTGAATGCCTTGGAATAAACCGCCGACCAGTCCATTTTCAGGGCATCGTTTGATAAAAAATAATGCGTTCCCTTTAATGTACTGTTCATAATTTGCTGATGAGTGAGACGGAAGCGCGTATCGAATCCCAAATTGTAATCGCCGTGTTCAGGGTCGTAGCCGATATTCAATTCTGTTTTTGTATTGTCGCGCACCTGCACATTTGAGAAATCCATGTACGCATTGTACCATTGGAGTTTGTGTTGCGGTGAGAACCGGTAATCCAATTTGGCATGAAGACCGTAGCGCGTTTGCTGTTCGGAGTATGTACGGTCGTTTTTACTCGTCAAAACAGGTAAATTGGATGCATCACTCGTAGCGGTTGCATTGCCGAAATACACGCTATTGCTGCCGCGATAACTGTTTTGGAAACTTCCGGCAAGCATAATTCCCAATTTACCGCTAAACAGGCGGTCGCCGTATGAAAAGCCGCCGAAAAGATTGACCGGCGCGCTGCCCGATTGCAATTTTATTACTTTTTCGTTGAAATCTCGTGTTTTAGCAGGATAATCTTCGCCGTAAATCTCATAAGGAGATTGTTTGGCAACCGCTTTGGCGTCAAACGAATAAAAATCTCTATCCAAAAACAATGCATTGTATCCGGTAGATAAATTAGCCGTCAGTTGCCGGCTGTTTGGCGCATCTTTCATTACAAGATTCACCGCGCCCCCCACCGCGTCGCTTTCCATGTCGGCAGTCAATGCTTTGGTCACTTCCAGACGGTCTAATAATTCCGAGGGGAAAATATCCAACGGAACAAACCTGTTTTTATTATCGGGACTCGGAATCTTGATGCCGTTCACCAAAGTGTAGTTATAGCGCTTGTCCATTCCGCGCAAGATAGCATATTGTCCGTCGCCGCTGCTGTTGCGTTCAACCGTAACCCCGGAAATTCGCCGGACAACATTTGCTACTGTCATGTCGGGAGATATTTCTATGGCTCTTGCACTTACCACATTCATAACATTCATCGACATTTTTTCGATATTGCGGACGCCAATATCCGTATTATAGGCGGCATGCCCATATACTACGGCAGTTCCAATCTCATAAGATACAGGCTGCATAACGATTTTGATGCCGGTTTCATTGTTTTTGACGGAATATTCTGCCGTTTTATAACCAATGTATGTACAGACTAATGTGCACGGATTACCGGATGATGTGATTGTAAAACTTCCATCCAACCCCGATATGGTTCCTTTTGTGGGTTCTTCTTTTAAATAAACAGGAGCGCCGACTAAATTTTCACCTGTTTCGGCATCCTGAATAAATCCTTTTATAGAAATAGTGCTTAGATTTTCCGCATTTGACTGTAAGATGCTTAAAATCAGTATCACAAACACAATTATCTTTTTCGTTTTCATCAATTTCTTTCTCGTTGTTTTATACTGCAAAGTTCCTCACAATATATTACAAAACGATTAAGAAAAAAACACATAACGATGAAGATTTAAAATTCTCTTTTGTCATGGCGGGCTTGACCCGCCATGACATGATGTCCGTTAATCACTTGTATGGGTAACCCTGCAAGTGTACGTTAAATTATTATTTAGCAACTGATGTTCCGATTTGGATTCAAAATCGGAAGAATATTTGACATACAGCGCTTTTACAGCGCTTTTTCTTTTATCAAGTATTCGGCAATCTGCACAGCATTGAGTGCGGCTCCTTTTTTAATCTGATCGCCTACGCACCAGAAGGAAAGCCCGTTGGGATTGGCAATGTCTTTCCGGACACGACCCACATAGACCGGATCTTTGGAAGCGACAAACAGCGGCATGGGGTAAATTTTCTCCGTTGGTTTATCTTGAACGATAACGCCTTCGGCTTTTTTGAGCGCTGTCAATGCTTCTTCGACGGAAATAGGTCGTTCGGTTTCAATCCAAACCGCCTCGGAGTGCGCACGCAAAGCCGGAACACGCACGCAGGTAGCGCTTACATCTACATCGGAGTGCATGATTTTCCGTGTTTCGTTGTGCATCTTCATTTCCTCTTTGGTATAACCGTTTTCCAAGAAAACATCAATATGCGGGATTACATTGAATGCCAATTGATAAGCGAATTTTTCGACTGTAGGTTCTTCTCCTTTTATAATTTGTTCGTGCTGGTGTTTCAATTCGGCCATAGCCGCTGCGCCTGCTCCGGAAGCAGATTGATAGGTGGACACATGAATCCGTTTGATATGGGAAATTTCTTCCAAGGGTTGCAATGCCACAACCATCTGAATGGTAGAGCAATTGGGGTTGGCGATGATTCCGCGGGGGCGAATTTTGGCATCTTCGGCATTGACTTCGGGCACCACCAAGGGCACGTCGTCGTCCATGCGGAAAGCGCTGGAATTATCAATCATGACCGCACCATATTTGGTAATTGTTTCGGCAAACGCCTTGGAAGTTCCCGCTCCGGCCGAGGCAAAAGCAATGTCTATGCCTTTGAAATCGTCGTTGTGTTTTAATTCTTTGACTGTTATTTGTTTACCGCGAAATTCATACACACTTCCCGCGCTTCGTGCGGAACCGAAAATCACTAATTCATCTACCGGAAAATTTCTTTCGTCCAATACACGCAGAAATTCCTGTCCTACGGCGCCGCTTACGCCTACAATAGCTACCTTCATTTTTTGTTATTTTTTTAATAATATACAATATCAAACAAAACGGGTTTTATTTGGCTTGCAAAAATACATAAATTTTTAACTAAAAAACGCTTTTCATGTGAAAAATTTCACAAAACTGATCCGATAAGGCGACATAAAAGGTAAGCCATTTTATTTATTTTTTGAAAAAAATCCATTTTTAACATTTTGTTTCAAAAAATATATATATATTTGCACCCGTAATGCCAAGCGTTTTGTTTGGCTTGCAGAATTAATAAATTAATAACTAAAACATTTTTGCTATGAAGAAATTTATCTTTGTACTGTTGTTTATGCTGCCTGTCAGCATTTTTCCTCAATTTTCGGATAATTTTAGTGATGGACTCTTTCGGAGTGTCCCTGCTAAAACTCGTCCCGTTGAATGGACGGGCGATGTGGAAAATTTTATTGTGAACGACGCATTGCAATTGCAATTGAATGCGCCAAGTACCGGTTCTCCATCTCAGTTGAGAACCCAATCTACCTTGTCGGCCAATGCCTATTGGGAATCTTGGCTGAAAATGGACTTTAATCCTACGGCTTCAAACTATGCCAGAGTTTATTTGTGTAGCGATGAAGATGATTTAACCGGGCAGTTGAACGGACTTTTTATTCGGGTCGGGCATACCAATAAAAATGTCAGCCTGATTTTATCGCAGAACGGGAAAAGCAACAAAACCCTGATTGAGGGGACGGCCAAGCGATTGGACAAATCGTCCGTTTCTCTGCATCTAAAAGCTACTTTGAATAAACACGGCAAGTTTAATTTGTATTCAAAGTTGGAAGATGAGACCGATTATGTATTGGAGGGAAGCTGTGAAATCTCCGCGCTTTCCGGTAAAAATTTCGGAATCGTTTGTAATTTTTCTTCCACGCGAAGTAAATCTTTCTATTTCGACGATTTTTTGGTCAGAGAATTAAGAGACGACGAACAGGGAGTGGATAATCCGCCGACTGATCCACCGACTGATCCGCCGACTGACCCGAATACCGATCCCAATACTGAGTCGCTCGTGGCGGGAGATGTTATTTTCAGTGAAATCATGGCGAATCCCGGTGGAAGTGAGCCGGAATACATTGAATTGTACAATGCGAGTGAGAAATCATTTAATCTGAAAAACTATTTGTATTATTATGGAGATAAATCGTATAAACTGCCGGAAGGGATTATTAATTCGCATGAATATTTTGTATTGAGTAAGACAACAACCGTAAATACTTTTCCCGGAGACATCAAAGTTTTCGGTGTTACGTCCTTTCCGACTTTGGCCAATTCTGGGAAATTATTGATGTTTACTACCGACAAAGAAGAACTGGTTTCTTGGTTTGAATATTCCGATAAAATGTACTTGGATAATGAGAAAAAAAATGGCGGCTGGTCGTTGGAATGTATTGATTTGGCAAATAAAAGTAATATGGCATCCAATTGGATGGCTTCCAATGCTTTGGGTGGAACTCCCGGCAGAGAAAATTCTGTAAAAAATGTCAATGCAGAAACAGAATTGCCGACAATTACCGGCACACAGACTTTGGAAAACAACGGACTGCTGCTGACTTTCTCCAAGCCCATGAACCGGCAGACCTTATCGGACAAAAATTCATATACAATCAGTAATTCCCAATATGCGATTACCGGTTTACAAACCAATTATCCGCAGGGTACGGAAGTGACCATCCAATTTTCGGCGCTTCCTCCACAAGGAGAATTGATTGAATTGGAATTGGCTGGAGTTCGGGATTTATCCGGATTGGCTTTGGCTGATAAATGGGTGTTGATTGGTTCCGGTCATGAAGCTTCGCCCGGCGACCTCGTAATCAATGAGATTTTATTTAATCCGCCGACCGGAGGCAATGAATATGTGGAAGTGTACAATAAATCCGACAAAGCGTTCGATTTACGATTTTTGAGTATAACCAGCCGGAAACCTTCGGACGGTTCGCTGAATAAGGCTTATCCTTTGGCAACTACGCCATTGTTGCTCAATCCCGGAGAATATTTGGTGGTTACAAAAAGCCGAGATTTGGTTTGTGGTTTTTTCAATTGTCATCCGTCCTCTTTTTATGCGGAATTGGCTGTGATGCCGTCTTTGGCGAATACTTCGGGATGTGCGGTATTGTTAAATAATAAAACGGAAGCCGTAATTGACGAATTTGCGTATAATGAGAAAATGCACGCGGAAGGCATCAGTAACAAGAAAGGCATTTCCTTAGAGCGGACGGATTTTAACCGTCCGTCGGATGATTCGGGAAACTGGCATTCAGCCTCTGCCGGAAGTGGTTTTGGAACACCCGGTTATCAAAATTCGCAGGTTTCGGCGCCCACCGGAATTGAAGAAAAAATATCCGTCGGTTATCCGGGAATCAGTTCGGATAATTATGCGATTTATTATCAGTTGGATTCGCCGGGGTATCGCGGCCGGGTCTATGTGTATGATTCTATGGGCAGGATCGTAAATATCGTTGCCAACAATGAATTGCTGGGAAGTAACGGAACTTTGATCTGGAATGGAAAAGGCAGTTCCGGACAAAAACTGAGCGCCGGAATTTATATCATTTACATGGAAGTTTATGATATGAAAGGAACAGTGAAAAAGTTCAGAAAACCGGCAGTGGTAAAATAATGAAAAAAAGTAACGCGGACGTTCATGTCGTCCGCGTTACTTTTATTTTATGGTTTTTATTTGAAGAATAGAAGTTCCTGCGCGATATATACCACACAACCGCCCAAAAAGCCGATTAGCGCCAGCCAGGAAATCTTTTTCAGATACCATATAAAATCAATTTTTTCCATACCCATCACGGCAACACCGGCGGCAGAACCGATAATCAGAATACTTCCGCCTGTTCCGGCTGCATACGCCAAGAATGTCCAGAAATAATGATCCATCGGGAAATTGTACATTCCCATCGCACCGGCAACCAAAGGTACATTATCGACGACAGAAGAAAGAAGTCCAATAATTGTGACAATGAAATAATATTTTCCCGGCTCTTCCATTGGGATTTTTTCTAAGGAAGTTGAAAGCATTTCCAATTGTCCGCAAGTTTGCAAAGCATTGACCGCCATTAGGATACCCAAGAAAAAGAGTATGCTGGGAGTATCAATGCGGCTTAAAATATTATTGACCGACAAAAGGTTCAAATCGTTTTCGGAACGTCGTTTGTGCATGAATCCGGTAATAATCCAAAGAACGCCCAATCCGCCCAACATACCTAAATAAGGGGGCAAGTGGGTAATGGTTTTGAAAATGGGTACAAACAACAGGGCGCCCACACCCAAGGAAAATATCCAATTTCTTTCGGTATTGGATAGTTTTATGCGATGTGTACTTCCTAAATCCGCTTCCGGACGGCTGATGTTCCCTTTTATCGTAAAAGAAAGAACTACAATAGGGATAATAATGGAAGCAACGCTGGCCAAGAAAGTAGTAAGTATGATGTAATCCGAAGATACTTTACCGGCAATCCACAACATGATGGTGGTAACATCTCCGATGGGCGACCAAGCTCCACCGGCATTGGCGGCTAAAATAACAATCCCGGCAAAAAACCAACGGTCTTTTTTATTGCCAATCAGTTTTCGCAACAACGCAATCATCACGATGGACGTAGTCAGGTTGTCCAAGGCAGCCGACATGAAGAAAGTAATCAGACCGATAATCCACAACAGCGAGGTCTTTTTGGTGGTGTTGATTCGGTCGGTAATGATCCGAAAACCTTCGTGTACATCTACAATTTCAACAATTGTCATGGCTCCCATCAGGAAAAACAGAATTTCGGCCACTTCGCCCAAATGTTCCACTAAAGAGTCGTGAGCTTCAGGTAAATAAGCGACACCCAACACCCACATAACCGTTCCGAGAAGAAGCGCCGTTGCAGATTTGTTAACATGCAACGGGTGCTCTAAAGCAATGCAAACGTAGCCTATTACAAAGACTACAATCATAAGGTAAAACATAAATAAAAATTATGAATTATGAATGAAATATAAATCAAACACACTAAAAACGGCGCGAAGGTACTCAATTATTTGCATAAAAAAGTTATCTTTGCACAACATTTTAATATTAATGTGATATTATGGCGAAAGAAATAGTCGAGACACCCTTAATGAAACAATATTTCGAGATTAAAGCCAAGCATCCGGATGCTATCTTGCTGTTTCGCGTAGGGGATTTTTATGAAACGTTTTTAGAAGATGCGATTGCAACCTCCGAAATTTTAGGGATTACTTTGACCCGAAGAGCCAACGGTTCGGCGCAATTCGTCGAATTGGCCGGTTTCCCGCACCACGCTTTGGATACGTATTTGCCCAAATTGGTGCGCGCCGGGAAAAGAGTGGCTATCTGCGACCAATTGGAAGACCCAAAAATGACTAAAAAATTGGTAAAACGGGGCATTACCGAATTGGTTACGCCGGGACTTTCCATCAACGATAATGTGCTCAACCATAAAGAGAATAATTTTCTGGCTGCCGTTCATTTCAATAAAAATATTTGTGGAGTCGCTTTTTTTGACCTTTCTACCGGAGAGTTTCTAACGGCAGAAGGTACAGCGAACTACATTGATAAACTAATCAATAATTTTTCGCCCAAAGAGGTTCTTTTAGAACGAAACAAACGCAAGCAATTCGCCGAAGTTTTTGGTACGCGCTTGCTGACCTT
>BNXY01000074.1 GCA_025999935.1 Bacteroidia bacterium
GATAATGAAAATTATCTACACCACGCCTGTCGCTTACTTTTGCCTCTGTAATATTGACAATCTCAGGCACCAACCTTGCCGCATCTATCGACACGTGCGCCTTAATCTCGCCTTTGGCTGTCCTGTAATAGCCCACCAAAGAATAGTATAAATCCTCGAATATCTTATAATTACGCTTTTTGTTACCTGCGCTCATACTTGATTTTGCAGGACTTTGACTCAGACCTGTGTCTGCCAAAAACTCCGGTGACTGGTCGATGCCCAAAGAGATGTCGCGTTTGCTTGAAGATGGGTTTGTCCGATTTTTTTCCTAACTTTGTCGCCATAAAAAGTTCTTTGATAGTTATTGTGATTCAACACCACAAAAGTAACATTTTTCAGGGAACTTTTTATCTTAAAATTGTTTGGACAGCTATGATAAATTTTAAATTAAAAGGAGAATAAAAAAATGGAAAACGAATTTGATTATTATTTGATTTTTCCGTCATTCAAAGAGGGAACACCCATTTTGATGAATGACGATGATGTTGACCCAAAGGGGATTTTTTTTCTGTATAAAAAAAGATATGCAGACAATATTAAGATTCCCGTACATTTGAAATTCCATTCGCCTGTGCCTCCAGAGCCTAAAATGGTTGACCATCTTTCTTGCGACCATTCGGTTTTTTCAAAAAAAGTTTATGATGTATTGGAGCCATTAAATATTAAAGGCTTGCAGTTAGTGCCTGTTATAATTACAGGAAACAAAGGCGAGGAATACGACAATTATTGGGTAGCCAATATTTATAACACGATAGAGTGTTTCGATAAGGAAAAATCTGTTTACAAGTACTCGGATTTTCTTGCTTGTTGGGAACGTATTGAAAAATTGGTTTTAGATAAAGAAAAATTATCTAAAATTCCATTAGATGAACGTCTTGTTTTTATGCCCAAAGAATCAGTTGAATTTATCGTGTATCATAAATCAATTGTAGATGTTATCCTGTCTGTCAATCCCGAAGGAGTATTTTTTGTGCCTGTGGAAAAATGGACGCGAGGTCAGCAGTTTAATTCATAAAAACATTAATTTCACAAAAACATATTTTATAAATTTTAAATTAAAAGGAGATTAAAAGAAGAGATTAGCCTCACAGCGGCCCGTCCGTTGCTTCGCCTTGGTATCCGACAAAAACCGCCATGCCCTTACCATGCGCCGCCGCTTTCAGATAAGACGTGCGCAGCATGGCAAATTCCGCCAGCAGAGCAGCAATGATATAATCCGCTTCTTCTTTCACAGGATGTTTGCCGTAGCCGTGAGGCCAGCCAAACTTCAACAGCTTCCTGACGTTTACCCTCTTGCGGAAAGTCTTTTCATCAACCGGCATCAGCAGCGCCGCAAGCGCCCTGACTTCATCGGCGGCCTTAAAAACCATTGGCTCACAAATAAGACGTTCGC
Organism: Bacteroidia bacterium; assembly: GCA_025999935.1. Classification (GTDB taxonomy): domain Bacteria; phylum Bacteroidota; class Bacteroidia; order Bacteroidales; family Azobacteroidaceae; genus Azobacteroides. The sequence goes on from BNXY01000074.1 coordinate 1,436, forward strand.
CGGCTTCCGGTTCCGTCACGCTCAAACGCTCCGGTATAAACGCTTCTCCGTCCGGCCCCGCCACGATTTCGCCGCCGCCTGTCGCTTCCTCAAATTTTGGCTGCCTGCCGAAATCGGTGAGGACAAGCGCCAGCCCTTCTGTCAATTCCAGGGGCGTAACGTCCGGCGAAACGCAAATCGAACCCATTAAACCCGCGCTGTCCAATTCCCCGGCGGCAAAGGCGGCAATCACGCTTTCCTCCATTGGCAGGAAATAGACCGTTTCGCTGATAGGCGGCTCCAGCGCCCCGCCGGAATCGCTTTCAGGTTCGGCGGCGTTCGGGGCATAGGTTTGGGGCACGGCGTCAGCCGCCGCCCGCAAAGCATCCTGAATTTCCGCGACCGAAAGTCCTCGAGCAATCAACAGCCGCGTCTGTTCGCCGATGAATCGGGACAGCGCTGTTTGCAGTTCAACCGCTTTTTTGCCGGACGCCCCGTTGACTTCATCGGTTTTGTCACGGGTCAGGCGGGCAAATTCGGCCAACGCTAGGGAATTTTCCATTTTGCCCTCAATGCTTTTTCCCTTTCCCCAAGGCGGCTTTCTTTTTCGCCAGATAACCGGCGAACTCCGGCCTGCGGTCGGATAACTCGTCATACAGCGCGGCAGCTTCGTTCGGGTTCTCCATATGTATGGCCACCATGGCACGCAAAAGCAGCGCCGCGTCGTAAGGGCGGCCGTGTTCGGGCGCATATTTTTTCAGCAGCTGCCCCGCCAGCCAGTAATGCTCGCCGAACATGGCAGAAATAGCCTTGGACAGCGGCTTCTCCAGCTCCCGTTCCTGTGCTGTGGGAGGAACGCGGCGCGGAACCTCGCGGATGAGCGCGCTTTGCCGCACAGCCTCGGCTTCCTCCGCAGATTTGAAACGGCGCTTGCACCAGCGCGCCGAAATCTGCGCGGCGTTCAACACGCCGTACAGCACATAGGGCTTATTTTTTCCGTCGGTCAGAAGCATCCCCCAGCTGTGGGCGAGCCCTTCGGTGTTGTATATCCACTTCCCAAAGCGCTCGATGTTCTCGCCGCAGGAAAAGGTTTCGTCAAACTCCCTTGCCCGCTGGCATCCAACGTCCCATTGCTCGAACACAAAGTCCAGCAGCTCCGGGTCGTCGATGAGGGCAGGATAGAAAAAGAAGCCGCGATTGTCGTCACAGCCCTCCGCGTCCCAAACCCAGCCCGCCTTCTCCGCTTCCTTCAGCGGGAGCAAAACCGGCGGGTCCTCGTTGTAAACCGGGACAACGACGTCTTTTTTCTCCGCGACGCCCTCCAGATCCTCGCCGTAATCGGCCTTATCCCGCAGGGTGGCATACTTTTTATAGAAATTATAGAAGTCCACGAAGGCGTTTCTGTCCTCGGGTGTCGCCGCGCCGTCGGCAAACTGCCTGAGCTTTTTCAGGTTGGATTTGGTGTTGCCGCCCCAAATGGCCTCTACATAGCCCGGAACATGGTAATTCAGGTGGTGCTTTTCCCAGTATCCCGTATCCATCGAAACGTGTTCCATTACCGCAGTGAGACAGGCGGGCGTGGTTAGCAATGCCTTATTGAGGTTGATGTCGCCGTCCTGCCCGTTGGAGCACTGGATGTCGAACAGCGCGGCGGCCACCTCCGGCGTCGGGCCGTACTGCTTGAACAGCGGCCCCGCGACGAACAGCTGCACATACTGGTGCTCGTCGTCGCTGGCAAGGCCAAAGTGTCCGGCCAGCGGTACATACTGTTCATCGCAGAAAGCCAGCGCCAGCGCGGCGAAGGTGCCGGTGACGCAGTTTTCCTCGTCGGCGATGTCCCGGTACCAGTCGTACAGGTGCAGGGCGTTTTCGGCGTAGCGCTTTACCTTTTCGCGCAAGGCGGGGTATTGCACGGCCCGGGCAAAAAAGGCGTGACAGCTGGTTTTGGCGAAGCCTTCAAGCTGTTTGACGAACACGGGCTTGATGAGGAACCGCACCTCAATTTCATAACCGTCGTTGAGACTGGCATAATCCTTTTCCAGCAGATTGTTCAGCCAGTCCAGCGTCTCGGAATAGGCGTCCTCGCCCTCGACTTTGAACCGAATGTAAATTTGGCCGCCGACATAGGCCCGGGCAATCACGTTGTCCGTATTCAGGAACAGGTCGGCTTCGCCGAACACCTGCCGGAAGTTGTCCTTGCCAAGCTTGCCGCCGCCTTGCTTTTTCGCGCCGGGGGCGCGGTATTTCGCCAGCATTTCCTGCCGCGTCTGGGCTTCGGCGGTAAACGCGCCGCACCGTTCGCGGGCGGGCGCATAGCCTTTGTCAGCCACTCGGTTCATGACGTTGAGGGCCGGGCCGAAGCTGCCGTTGTCGTGCAGCCAGACGGCGCGGTCGTATTGCAACGCGGGGGCATAGTCGTCGTAATAGTCAAGCAGCTTACGGGCTTTTTCGCTGACGCTCTCATCCAGGCTGTACAGATGCTTGCGGATCAGCTTGCGGGCGCGTTCGACGTCCTGCGGGAGATACACGCCGTTGAGCAGCGCGGAAACGGCTTCGTCCAGCAGCGGCGCGGTAAGCGATACGTCCTCCTCGGCCTCAATCTGTTCTATGCGTGCCGTGAGCACCGCCGCCTCGGCCTCAACCGCCTGCTTGTCCAGCACATGGCGCAACAGGACGTCGCCGCTTCTTAAACCCTTGACCATCACCACGGGCAGGCCCTTCGCAGACAGGCCGTCGAAGCCGCCCTCATCCGCCATTGCCGAAAGCAGGGGCGGCAGCCGCCGGTAAAGCTCTTGCCTTGCCAGCTCATAGGGAATGCCCTTAACCTCGTTGAATTCAAAGGTATGCCAGCTGCTGTTTGCGTTTTCGACTCCGAAGCCCATTGCGTAAACCCCGTCCTCGGAGATGTTGAAGCCGATCATGCCTTGGGGCAGCTCGCCGTCCTTTATTTCGCCGCCGCAAAACGCGCGAACCATATCGCGGAAGCCTTCGGCGTATCGCGGCGCAAGCTCCGCAAAAATGCGCTCGCGGTAGGCGGCGAAAATCTCCGGCACCCGGGCGGGGTCAGGGTTTTTGGGGTATTCCTCTAAAAAATGCGCGACATAAGCCCGCTTCGCCTTGCCCTTGGGCTTGGCACCGTTTTCCAGCAGCCATTGCAGCTTTTGCTCGTCGTCCTCTCTAAAGACGTACTCGTCCAGCACATCCTCCATGCCCTCTGACAAAGCCGCCTGTATTTGCCCCTGATATTCAGCCTCATCCTTGCACAGCAGGCGCAAAACGCGTATGTGGGACTCCGCTTCGCGGTAGCAGCGGGTGCCGTAATCGGTTTTGTCCTCGATGACGCGGACGATCCAGCTGCGCAAAGCGGCGTCGCGCTCGGCGTCGGACGCGTCCCGCCCGCCCGCGTCCTCCCGCCACTCCGCCAGCAATTCCTCCGGCGTGAGCTTCTCCCGGCGCTTTTGCTCGCGCTTTTCGCGGCGGTCGTCCTCGTCGTCGTCCTCGTCAAACTCGATTTCATCGTCAAGAGACGCATCGTATTGGGCGGCGGTTTGGGACGCCGACGCGGTTTTCGGGGCCGGGTCGTCGTCCCCGTCATGGCTCGGCTCGTCGCACGGCACATCCAAATGCGCATACGCGGCTTCGCCGGCGTAATACCACGAATATCCCCAGTCGTCCTCACTGTGCCAAGGCTTGGCTTGTCCGTCATCCTCAACAGGGGCGGGGCCGGAATCGGCTTTGGGGGCGGCTTTTTTCGCGGAGACCGGAGCAGGCGCCGTTTGGGCGGCAACTGCGGCCGCAGGAGCATCCGCGGGCGGCTCCGATTCCGCGTAGCCCTTTTTCATCTTGGAGGCGGCCTGCTTTGCCGCCTCTTTTTCCGCGTCCGCCGGGGTAGGATATGCCTTGGTTTGAGACTGCCCGGCGGTTCCGATGCGCCCAAAGGTCACCGTTACCCGGCTGCCGTCGGTTTGCACGTGCCAGAATTTTTTTGAGGTTCCATCCTCATAGGTCAGATATTTTTCCATAAGTGCTCTACCGTATTCAGGGAACTCCTAATTTTCACATTACCCTCAAAAACAAACGGAGTTCGTTGATTTGTTTTTTGGGTTTTATATTTTCAAAGCAAAATTACATTTTATTATCTTAATTTCCAAATAATTTTACACAATCTATCTATCTATCTATCTATCTATCTGCATATTAAAGGCTAATATTTTTTTATGTTAGTAAGTCCAACCGAACAATTTGCTCATATCTGCACATATTATACAGCAAATTTATCAGTCCAATATTACCCTTAGCCCGTTTAAATCCAATACAGCGCAAATAAAAGTCGCCCATATTCTGCTTTACAAAGCCAAAAATATGTTCTACACGACATCGAGTTGAGGATTTTGTTTTGTTCAAGAGTTTCTGCTCATCTGTAAGTGGCTTGTTTCGATATGCCCGTTCCAAAACTTGAGAGAACACCTCCTTGCTTTTCAACATTTCTTCCTTTTCTTCACTCCTGTATGCACTATCAGCAAAAATATTCTGTCCTTTATCTCCGTCTGTAATAAAATCATCAAAACATTGTGAATCATGAACTTCAGCACTCGTAACTTCATAATTTTCAATCAATTTGCTTTTAGCGTCTGCTTTGATATGGTCTTTATATCCGTAAAACTTCTGACCTCCTTTTTTTGTGTGGCGAGCATCAATGTCTTTTTGACTTTTTTTGCGAGGATTATCTTGCCATAAATTATCACCGTTACCGCTTTTAATATCTTCATTTTCCTCTTTGCTGTTACGCTGAATGGGAACATGAACAAAACTTGCATCCACTATTTTCCCTTGATTTACAATAAGAACAAGCGAGTTTCATTTACGCCAACGAAGCCGATTTGTTAACGTGGCTCTGTTCGGCAAAACGGCAGCACAATGGCGCAGCGAAAATCCCGACAACAAAGGAAATATTCGCGACCTTGCCACATATGGAAAGTATCAATGCGCTGCTTATTCGGCAGGGACTTCCGCAAAGCGAGCGATTGTTGCAACTTAACGGCACTGCCATTACGCAAATGCGGTCGTTGTTGGATAAGCAAAATTTGATGAAACGATTGAAATAAAAACATTAATTTTGCAAACACATATTTTATAAATTTTAAATTAAAAGGAGATTAAAAAAATGGAAACAAATAATTTTAGTTATTACTTTATTTTAGAGCACAATGCGGCTAATACCCCTTTACTGGAGAACGACAATAGAAAAGATTCAGGTGGGTCGATGTTTTTATACCAAAGTGAAAAAGTTCCTGAAAATCATGTTAGTCAACTTTGCTTCTACAAAAGTATCAAAAATCCGAATATGAATACAGATTGTTTAACAGTCGATTGCTTCAATGTTTTTTCTAAAAAAGTAAAGGAAGCTTTGGAAAAACACATGCCCATAAAATATCTGCAATTAGTGCCTGCCATTATAGAACAGGGCAAATATAAATACACTGATTTTTATATTCCAAACATTTTTCAAAGTATTCTCACTTTCGATGAAAAATTATCTGAATATGAAGAAATTGATGAAGATTTTGGTAGTTGGATGAATACAGAAAAGATAGTATTAAATAAAGAAATACTTTCAAAAATACCTTTGGAAGACCGTTTGGTATATACAGCCAAAGAAGATTCCCAGTTTAGGTTGTATCACCAGTCAATCATTGATATTATTAAATCGGTCAATCCGATTGGAATGAGATTCGTGCCTGTAGAAGAATGGAGTCCGGGAGCATTATTTGACTTTATGAGGCAGTAAAAACATTAATTTTCACAAAAATATATTTTATAAATTTTAAATTAAAGAATAAAAAAATGGAATATTATTTTTTAGCAGATGACGGTTCTACACCTTCTTTAAGGGTAAACGACAAAAAAACAGCCGAATTATTAATGTGGCATGAACACCATGAAATATCAAATAATTCTTTTGATTTATATTTTGATGAAAATTTACCTGAAAGATTTTTATTGGGAGATTTTTATTTTTTATCTGGTAAAAGGCAGGTTGTTTCTGATAAAATAAAAAATGAAATTTTAAAATTGAACCCAATAAAAATAAATTATTTACCTGTAAACATTCATATAAATAATAATATAATAAAAAATTATTTCATTATAAATTCATACAATCGGATAGCATGCATGGATTTGGAACAATCGGAATACCGTGAATCACACCACCCTGACGGCGGCGTTTTAAGTATTGACAAACTTGTTTTAAATTATTCCGTATTGGATAAAATACCATTGGAAGAAAGGTTGGTATTTATATTGGATGAATGTGAAACATATACTTTATACCATGAAAAAATAATTGAAAAATTGAAAAAACTAAATCCAAATGGTATGCACGCAATAAATATTAAAGAATGGGATTCTGATATGATGATGTAAAAGTAAAAATTAAACAAACATATTTTATAAATTTTAAATTAAAAGGAGATTAAAAAAATGGAAAACGAATTTGAGTATTATCTGATTGAAAGAAAATCAGATCAAGCTTATCCGTTAATTAAAGAAGTAGGGTATGAACCCGATGACATTAATCCAACGTTGATAGAAATAGAGTTTAATGACCCCATTCCCCGTAATCCGGTTTTGGCAGATTTATTGAAAGGTCCTGAAAATTATGTAACATCAAAAATTGCCGATGTGATTAAAAAATTGAACATCGAAGGAGTTCGTTTTATCGCCACAGAGTTGACAGACCCCAAGGGAAATGTGTACGATGATTATTTTTGTTTGAACGTTGCTAACAAAATAGAGGCAATGGATAAAGAAAAATCGGAATATGTATATAAATATCGTGTATATAGTATTCGCCAATTTGTTTTAGACAGGGAAACCTTGAAAAAGATACCATTAGAAAAACGCCTTGTGTTTAGATTACGAGAAGCTCTTTCGCGAACTGCATTTCATAAATCCGTTGTAGATGCGATTATGGCGGAAAATCCGACAGGTGTGCAGTTCCGTCCAATTGAAGAATGGACGTTTTGATTAACAAAAACATTAATTTCACAAAAAAAGATATTTAAGATATGAGCAAAAAAGAAACAATAATCGTTCAGGGAACTTAAGTATTATCTGATTGAAAGCAAATCAGACCAGACTTATCCGTCAAGAATAAAAGATTTAAAAAGAGATGGTTATTTACGAGAAATAAATTAATAAAATAAGTTTTATGGAAAAGATTATGACAACAAAGGAACTTGAACAGTATATCAAAAATATTGTCTATAACAAATTAGGGAACTTTGATATACCTGTTAAATTTGAAAATGGTAATGCAAATAGTATAGATGCTGTATATGTGTTTTCTGATGGAAAAAATTATCATT
>BNXY01000075.1 GCA_025999935.1 Bacteroidia bacterium
CCGGTGGATTTATACCGTGCGTAGATTTCCTTGAACTGTTCTGATGTTATCATATCCTTGATGCTTTAAAACGCAAAAGTACGAGAATTTGAAAAAACAACATAGACGGGGTTCAGCGGTTGCTTACATTTATCTTTGGAGCACTATTAGTCTGTTTATTATATTCTATTACTTTCACGCTAATATTATCCTTTGTGGGATGTATGTCATTCTACTATTTTTTTAGAAAGAAAAATCCTGTGATATCAGTCTATAAAATGTATATATATTATTTTATTTTTATTTTATTTTTGATTTTGTATGGATACTTTGATTTTGAAAACTTAAACAAATATACTACGGGAAGAGCTATTTTATGGCAGAATGCAATTTCTCTAATCTCTGATAACTTATTTTTTGGTATCTCAATGAAAGAATTTTATGATAATACATTTCTTTTTGCTTCAAGTCTTTCAACAAAATTAAACTTTGATTATAAGGAAAATGCAGTAGAGATATTAGCTGGTGGAGCTCATCAAATGTTTTTAAATTGGTTTTTAAATTATGGGGTTATTTCATTTTTGATGTATATAGTATTTATTTCCTATAATTGGTCATTGATAAAAAAAACTGGTTTTATAATTACAAAGGTTTATATATATCTTCCATTTGTATTTATATTATTACGCGGATTCGCGGAATCGTCCGGTATTATAGGAAGTTCACGAGGTGCATACGAATTTTTAATTGATATTTATTTGGGATATATAATGGCATTAGTTGTGAAGTCCAAGTTATATATTGAAAAATCTAAAATTATAATTTGATAGTTATAAACTCTAACAATCATTTTTTATGGATAAAATAATAATAATTGCGCGCTTTAAATTACATAAAACACCTGTTAATTTTGCTGTTTGGAATGCACTTAAATTACATGTAAATTTTCTGATTGATTCAAAATTTTCGCCAATCTTTTATGTGAAGGATGATTTGTCGTTGAATGTAATAGAGAAAGAATATGGAGAATATCCTGTTTTCAAATATAAGAATGCCTTTTCACTTTTAAGCCATCTAAAAAAGAATAAGGATATTTTGTATATTTGGACACCAGATCTATTATCTGTTTGGGAGTCTTTTTTATCTAAGTTTTTTCTACATAAAAAAATAATTTGTTGGCTACAAGGAATTTTGCCGGAAGAAAGCTATATGAGGAACAATAGTAAAATCCGATTTTACGCATTAAGTTTACTAGAAAAATATGCTTTAAAAATGACAGATAAACAGATTTTTGTATCAGAAACAATGAGGAATTTTTATGAAAATAAGTATAAAATTAAGTTCAAAGATTACATTATTATCCCTTGTATTTCGGAACTTAAATATAATTCAAAAATTCAAAAATTCAAAAATTCTTTTGTATATATTGGCGGATTATCTGTGTGGCAGTGTTTCGATAAAATATTATATATATTTAGTCAAATACAAAGTTTAATACCGGATGCTATATTGCACATAATTACACCTGAAGTGGAAAAAGCAAAAGATATGAGTTCTTCTCTATTGAAACATACTGATAATGTTAGTATCTATCATGTAAGTGAGCGAAACTTATTATCAGATATTCTATCTCATTTTGAATATGGATTTTTAATTAGAGAAAATAACGCAGTAAATAAAGTTGCTTCGCCAATAAAATTTGCCGAATATCTTTCTTGTGGAGTAAATGTTATAATGACAAATTCAATTCCTCATTTTGCAGAATTATTAAAAGCCAATAAAGTTGGTATTATTTTAGATGAAACACTCCATATATCTGATTCCTGTATTTTTAACTATAATAAAGAAGATATATTACATATTTACCATGAAAATTTTGACTCGGAGAAACAAATAATACAGTATTCAACCATGTTACATGATTAATATTACCTACTTGTTTCGTAATAAGGTATTTTTAATTGGGAAAACGGAAACTATATTAACAATAAAGTTTATTTTGTAGATATATAGCATAGATTTCAATATTATAATTATTCAACGTGAAGATAAGAAAAAATACTCAATTTGCTTATAGTAGAATTGTAACAGTTATAATGGGTTATAATATGCAAAAGGGTTATTATATATATATTGTACTATTGATCAATGTATTACAATAGGAATTCGAAGCAAATATTATGATGTTCCTTGTTATTGGTAATAACGTATATTATTGGAGCTGATAGCAGAATATTAAGCTCAATTAAAATTAGTGACAATGTTGTATTTGGATCTAACTTTTTCGTAATAAGGGATGTACATCCGAATTGTATTGTTGCTGAAATTCCTACAATAATAATAATAATAAATATAAAAGTTGAAGATTATGTCTGAATTGTTATTGATAGGTCCTTGTTTAAATAAAAATGACGCCTCACAAGTAGGAGGTATAGTTGTTCTATTTGATAATTATATGACTTGGTTAAATGATAATGGGATTGTGTACAGCTTAATTAATACGAATAAAAAAAGTTATTCAAATATCATTACTTCTTATATTTCTATTTGCTGTCAAATTTTAACAAAATCGTTAAGTTCAAAAAAAATATTTTTTCATGGCACAGCAAATGATTTTTTATATATAGCTCCTTTAGTAGTAATAATTTCAAAGTTGTTTGCAAAAAAGGTAATCTTAAGAAAATTTGCTGGTAATTTTAATAGTATTTATTCTAACTCATCCAGCATTAAAAAAAAGGTATTTCGTTACACATTGCAACGTGCAGATGTATTATTTTTTGAAACAAACTATTTGGTAAAATTTGGATTAGATTTCAATAGAAATACATATTGGTTCCCGAATGTTAGAAAAGTTGTAAATTCACATTTGATACTAAATAGTAATGTGAAAAAATTTAAAAAAAGATTAGTGTTTATATCTCAAATAAAACCGTCAAAAGGCATTGATGAAATTCTGATAGTATCGAATAAACTTAGTTCAGAATATGTTATTGATATATATGGGCCAATTTTAGACAAGAAATATAGTGAAGAATATTTCTCCTATTATAAAGCGAATTACTTAGGGATACTATCACAAAATGAAGTTATTAACACACTCAACGAATATGACATCCTTCTATTACCCTCATTTCGTGAAGGTTATCCTGGCGTAATTATAGAAGCCTTTTCTTTGGGAATACCTGTAATTGTAAGCGATGTTGGGGGGCTACCTGAAATGGTTAAAAGCGGTAAAGAAGGTTTTGTCATTAAACCTAAAGATGCTGAGCAATTAATAAAAGCAATATTGAGTTTTGATGAAATGAACTACAATATCATGTCAAAAAATGCCTTAAAAAAATTTAATGAAAACTATAATTCTGAAATAATCAATCCAAAAATATTTAAATTAGTCAGTGATTTATGAATTTGAATCTTCTTAAAAAACTTTATACTTCATCTCCGAAATTTATTAAGGAAATCTATTCCTTAATTCCATATGATATGAGAAATGGGAATGAGTATCGAAATTGGGTAACGTTTCTAAATAATACGAAAATTAATGAAAAAGAATATCAATTACGAAAATTAAAAGAAACTTTATTGTATGCATATAATAATGTGCCTTTTTATAGAGAATTATATGATGAAGAAAAGATAAATATTGAAAAAATAAATTCATTTGATGATTTTGAAAAGATTCCAATTATAGATACTCAAATGATAAAAACTCATTATGACAAATTCTTATCTGGAAAAGATATTAAGAAATTTCATGTTGCAACTGGAGGGACTTCCGGCACACCAATGACTTTTTGGCAATCAACAAATGTTTGGAAGAAAGAACTGGCTTTTGTTAATAATTATTTTGGCAAATTTGGATATATGACAAAAGATCTTAAAGCAACATTCAGGAGCGGGAGTAATAATTATAATAATTTAGAAAAGGATATTTATTGGCAAGCGAATCCAATAAACAACGAAGTTCTTTTTTCACCATTTCATATCAATGTAAATACAATAGAAAGATATATTGATAAATTGAACGAATTAAATCCGAATTTTTTTCATGGTTATCCTTCTGCTTTATGTAGCTTAGTGAATTGTGCAAATGAGAAAAAAATAAAACTAAATTTTGAGGTAAAAGCAGTTTTTATTGTCTCCGAAAATTATTTTGACGAACAAATAAAACTATTAAAAAATTTCTTTGGATGCAAAATATTTACTTTTTATGGGATGTCGGAACGAGTAATTTTTGCTCCGGCAATAGATGATAATCTTTTAATTTATCGGCCTAATCAATTTTATGGCTATACTGAATTGATAAATGAGGATTTGTTGGTTATAAAAGAAAATAATAAAAACGGAGAACTGATAGGTACTGGTTTTGATAATTATGCAATGCCTTTAATTCGTTATAGATTAGGAGATATTACTTCTTATTCAAACTATGAAAATACAACATTCAATAAAATTGAAGGAAGATGGAAACAGGAATTTTTATTGGGAAAATATAATATTGATATTAGTTTAACTGCCTTAAATATTCATTCACCGGAATTTGATAATGTAATAAATAGTCAGTTCTATCAGAAAGAAAAAGGTAAAGTTATTTTGAGGATTATGGTTAATTCAAAATTTACGAATAAAGATGCAAAGGCAATTGAAGCAGCACTAACAAAAAAAGCAGGTCATGCATTGGATTTTGATATTGAAATAGTAGATAACTTAATTCTAACTCACAGAGGAAAAATAAAGAATATTGTAAAAGATTATCACAATACTTGAGAAACTCAGATCATCAAGAAAAGACTATGACATGTTTTGCTTGCCTTGAAAGCTTGAAAACAAAAAATTGGGTAGAAATCTCGTAATACGTGTTAAAAAATAAGACAAACTTTCCGTTGTGTATATCGTGTATATTATACGCCTTTGCAGAAAAAAAGATACTGTTACATACGAATCCGAAATTTGCATATATTCGATGAAAAAACAATTGAAAAAATTGAATAAAATATTGATATAACCGGATTGTGGTTTTAAGAAATGAAGTTATTGCCGTCATTTTTTGAAATATTTTTTGATTATTGCCGTCATTTTATTAAAAATAATTTGTATATTTGCCGTCATAAAATCAAGAAATTAACAGATAATGTATCTTAAACGACATATTGACAGCCAATTGCTTGCATGGAGAAAATCAACAAACCGCAAGCCGATTTTGTTGCGCGGGGCACGGCAGGTAGGAAAGTCGTCTTCTGTGCATGAATTGTCTAAAAGTTTTGAAAATTTTGTAGAAATAAATTTTGAACACAAAGATTTTCAAGCGGCAGAAGAGATTTTTGCACGACATTCGTCGCCACAATTGATTTGCGATGAGCTTTCGGCTGTTTTTGGCGTGAGAATTGTTCAAGGTCAGACACTTCTGTTTTTGGATGAAATACAAAATTGTATTCCGGCAATTTCGGCTCTGCGCTATTTTTACGAAGAGATGCCTGATTTGCATGTTATTGCCGCAGGTTCGCTGTTGGAATTTGCTTTGCAACAAATCCCTTCATTTGGTGTCGGCAGGATTCGCTCATTATTTATGTATCCGCTGTCGTTCGATGAGTTTTTGCGGGCGCTAAAGATGGAAGTTTTGGCCGATAAAGTGATGGAAGCAAGGCCTGAAACTGGATTTTCAGTAACATTACACAAAAAATGTATCGAATATTTTAGCCGTTTTTTGCTGATCGGCGGTATGCCCGAAGTGGTGGCAGCCTACTCAAAAGGCGCATCATTGCTTGATTGCCAGCAAATTTTGGACGATTTGACCAATACTTTTTATGACGATTTTGCCAAATACAAGGAGAAAGTGCCGGTATCGCGTTTGCGCGAAATTTTCGATGCGGTAGTTAATCAGACAGGCAGCAAATTTATTCTTTCCAATGTACAGGAAATCAATCATTTACAGATAAAAGAATGTCTCGAACTGCTCAAAATGGCAGGACTAATTTATCCCATAACGCACACTGCGGCCAATGGATTGCCTTTGGGTGCGGAAATCAATGCAAAATATCGAAAATTTATGTTGTTTGACTCCGGCATCTATCAACGGTATTTGCGATTGAATTTATCTCAAATACTTGATACGGATAACTTTGACAACATCAATAAAGGTGCATTGGCAGAACTCTTTGTGGCTTCGGAACTGAAAAAGGCTTCGCCTGATTCGCAAGCCGAACTATATTATTGGCGGCGTGAAAAAGAGGGAAGTTCCGCCGAAGTGGATTTTGTTGTACAGCGTGGGGAAAATATTGTTCCTGTTGAAGTTAAATCAGGCAGCAAAGGCTCAATGCAGAGTATGTTTTTGTTTCTGAAAGAGAAAAAGCGGCAGTACGGCATTCGTACTTCATTAGAAAATTTCGGTAAATTTGATAATATCCAAATTTATCCCTTATACGCTGTTTCAAATATTATTAATTATCATTAAAATTTAAGCTCATTCAGATCGTTACAACTCATTACCCCAAAAGCATCAACTATGCACCTCCCACATGATACAATTAATTTACGAATCCGAAATTTGCATATCCGATGAAAAAGCAATTGAAAAGATTGGATAAAATATTGATTATTTTTATGCAATAAATACATTGTATTGCACAAAAAATATGTAATTTTGTGCAGTAAAAATAAAGTTATGCTCAAATCAATAGTATTACAACAAAAGGAAGAACGAAATATGCTTTTGAAGCATGATTATCAAAACCGTGTTTCGATGCAGGAAAACGAAGATTTTTTGGCTTCGGGGTTGATAAAACTGATTACGGGACCTCGGCGTGCCGGAAAATCGGTGTTTGCTTTGCAAATGCTACAGGATCAAAATTTTGCCTACCTAAATTTTGATGACGATTTTTTGCTGAAAAATTTTGACGAAAGTCTTCTTTGGCAGCATTTGCTCGAAGTTTACCCCAATTTCCAATACTTGCTTTTGGACGAAATTCAAAATCTGTCCAATTGGGACATTTGGGTGGGCAAACTTTACAGACGGGGTGTGAATTTGGTTATTACCGGTTCCAATGCAAATTTGCTTTCTAACGAAATGGCAAGTGTGCTAACAGGGCGGTATTTGCAAATCAATATTTTACCTTTTGGTCTTAGAGAATTTATTGATTACAAAAAAACTAAAATCACTGTCGCTACGCCAACCGAAAAAGCGGCATTACTACAACAAACAGATGAATTTTTGCTATACGGAGGTTTCCCTGAAATAATTTTGTCAAAAAATATTGCCCGCAATTATTTGAGTTCGCTCTTCGATTCTGTTTTGTTGAAAGACATTACCAAGCGATACAAAGTTCGCAATACCAACGAATTATACAATTTGGCAAATTATTTGTTGGCGAATTTTTGTAATCCGTTTTCAATCAATGATTTGGTGACTGAATTGGATTTGGGTAGTGTGCATACGGCAAAAAAATTTTGTAAATATTTGGAAGAACCTTATCTGTTTTTCTATCTGTCGCGCTACAATTCTAAACTGAAATTGATGCAGAATGCACTGAAAAAAGCGTATGTCGTTGACAATGGATTTATTACGGCACGAGCGTTCGAATTGTCGAAGAATCTGGGACGTTTGCTCGAAAATCTTGTTTTTGTTGAATTGATAAGACGTGGATTTTCAACGCAAAACACGCTGTTTTATTATCGAACCCGAAACGATAAGGAAATTGACTTTGTTTGTCGACAGGCGCATCAAGTCACTGCATTGATACAGGTTTCCTACGAAGTTTTCAATCCGAAAACATTGAAACGTGAAATCTCAGCATTGACCGAAGCAGCAGGTGAATTGCGCTGTAATCATTTGCTGTTACTTACGTGGGACGAAGAAAATACGATTACGGAAAATAATCTGAAAATTACGATAATGCCTGTTTGGAAATGGTTGTTAAAATTGAAAGAATAAAATATCGAAAGTCTTGAAAAAAGGGAGTAAATTGCCCAATATTAAAATAACGGAATATCGTTCCGGAAACTTGTATTTGTAAAATCAAAAAAATCTAATATTCATAATGAGGCCGGCTAAAAGTTCTTTTAGTCAACCCTTGTTTATTCATATTTATATGAAACAAATCATTCAAGACCTCAAATCGGGTCAAACCATTCTGGAAGAAGTCCCTTCCCCGCAGGTCCGTGAAGGTTGCGTCCTTATCCAAACCACTCACTCTCTGGTTTCTTTGGGAACCGAGCGGATGCTGGTGGAGTTCGGCAAGGCCTATTCCAAAGAACGCATCGAAGTGTATTCACAAGAAAGAACGTTGATTCTGGACAATTGGATAACACTGAAAGGATATGGATTCAAAGGTTTTTCAACCATGAAAAGCCGACAAGACAAAGGGCACAAAGCCCAATTTGCATTATTGAATGAACGGATAAAAACCGGAGGCGATGCGCTAATCCCTTTTGACAGTATCATTAACACAACTAAAGCAAGTTTTGCTTGCATTGAAAGCTTGAAAACAAAAAGTTGGGTTGATATTTTATAATTTGTAACTGCGTGCTGAACGTATATATTCAAACCATTAAGAATCTAAAGATTAAGCAGATTCTTTATCGGTTATATTATTCATTGAATAGACCGGATAAGAAAAAGTTAATTACTTTTTCCAATCAATTGTCCCATCCGTTAAACTTACAAAGC
>BNXY01000076.1 GCA_025999935.1 Bacteroidia bacterium
TTCG
This sequence comes from Bacteroidia bacterium, assembly GCA_025999935.1. Lineage (GTDB taxonomy): Bacteria > Bacteroidota > Bacteroidia > Bacteroidales > Azobacteroidaceae > Azobacteroides. Next base: position 5 of record BNXY01000076.1, read on the forward strand.
ACTATACGATTGGTGATGAACTGCCCACCGGCATTGTTCAGATGGCGAAAGTGTATATTGCCAAGAAACGTAAATTGCAAGTAGGGGATAAAATGGCCGGACGTCACGGAAACAAAGGGATTGTATCCCGGATTGTACGCGACGAAGATATGCCGTTCCTTGCCGACGGAACCATTGTGGACATCGTGCTGAATCCGTTGGGTGTGCCTTCCCGTATGAACCTCGGACAGATTTTTGAAACTGTTTTGGGTTGGTCTGGCCGGAATTTGGGTCTGAAATTCGCTACGCCTATCTTTGACGGAGCTTCTTTGGACGACTTGAACGAATGGACGGACAAAGCGGGTGTTCCCCGTTACGGAAAAACATATTTGCACGACGGCGGAACCGGAGTTCGTTTCGACCAACCGGCCACAGTCGGCATCATCTATATGTTGAAATTGGGACACATGGTGGACGATAAGATGCACGCCCGTTCAATCGGCCCATACTCTTTGATTACACAACAACCTTTGGGTGGTAAAGCGCAATTTGGAGGACAGCGTTTTGGAGAAATGGAAGTTTGGGCGCTCGAAGCATTCGGCGCTTCTCACATCCTTCAGGAAATCCTGACTATCAAATCGGATGATGTGGTAGGACGTTCCAAAGCGTACGAAGCAATTGTAAAAGGCGATCCGATGCCAATTCCGGGAATTCCCGAATCATTGAATGTGTTATTGCACGAAATGAAAGGTTTGGCTTTGAATGTTACGTTAGAATAAAAATAAAGCAATTACGAATTACGAATTACGAATTACGTGGGGTAGTTAGTAATATCATAATTTGATAAATAAAATTACACGCGTAATTCGTAATTTGTAATTTGTAATTCGTAATTAAACTAAGAATTATGGCTTTTAGAAAAGAAATTAAGGTAAAGAATGTTTTTTCAAAGATATCCATTGGTTTGGCTTCACCCGATGAGATTTTAGGTCAGTCCAGCGGCGAAGTGTTGAAACCGGAAACAATCAATTATCGCACCTATAAACCCGAACGCGATGGCTTGTTCTGCGAACGGATTTTCGGTCCGGTCAAAGATTATGAGTGCCATTGCGGTAAATACAAAAGAATCCGTTACAAAGGAATTGTTTGCGACCGTTGCGGGGTGGAAGTAACCGAAAAGAAAGTGCGCCGCGAAAGGATGGGACATATCCATTTGGTTGTGCCGGTGGCTCATATCTGGTATTTCCGCTCTTTGCCGAATAAAATAGGTTATTTGTTGGGATTGCCGACCAAGAAATTGGATTCGGTAATTTACTACGAACGCTATGTGATTATCCAACCGGGTGTTGCTCCCGAAAGAGCTACTTATGATTTACTCTCGGAAGAAGAATATTTGGAAATCTTAGATAGCCTTCCGAAAGACAATCAATTATTGGAAGATTCCGACCCCAATAAATTCGTTGCTAAAATGGGAGCGGAAGCGATTTACGAACTTTTGGAACGTTTGGATTTGGATGCTTTATCTTACGATTTGCGTCATAAAGCCAGCAACGATGCTTCCCAACAAAGGAAAAACGAAGCTTTGAAACGTTTGCAGGTAGTAGAATCGTTCCGTATATCGAAAGGCAAAAATCGTCCGGAATGGATGATTGTGAAAGTGGTTCCGGTAATTCCGCCCGAATTGCGCCCCTTGGTGCCTTTGGACGGCGGTCGTTTTGCGACTTCCGACTTGAACGATTTATATCGCCGCGTGATTATCCGCAACAACCGTCTGAAACGCTTGATTGATATCAAAGCGCCGGAAGTGATTTTGCGTAACGAAAAACGTATGCTTCAAGAATCGGTCGATTCACTGTTCGATAATTCCCGCAAATCCAGCGCCGTTAAAACCGATGCCAACCGTCCGTTGAAATCATTGTCCGACAGTTTGAAAGGGAAACAAGGACGTTTCCGTCAGAACTTGTTGGGTAAACGTGTCGATTACTCGGCTCGTTCGGTTATTGTCGTTGGCCCCGAATTAAAAATGCACGAATGTGGTATTCCGAAAGGAATGGCTGCCGAACTTTATAAACCGTTTATTATCCGTAAATTAATTGACAGAGGTATTGTCAAAACAGTCAAATCGGCCAAGAAAATTGTGGATAGAAAAGAGCCGGTTGTTTGGGACATTCTCGAACATGTAATGAAAGGGCATCCGGTGCTCTTGAACCGTGCTCCGACTTTGCACCGTTTGGGTATTCAGGCTTTCCAGCCGAAGTTAATTGAAGGGAAAGCCATTCAGTTACACCCGCTTGCATGTACTGCATTTAACGCTGACTTCGATGGAGACCAAATGGCGGTGCATTTACCGCTTGGAAATGAGGCGATTTTGGAAGCGCAAATGTTGATGCTGGCTTCGCACAATATTTTGAACCCGGCCAATGGCGCTCCGATTACCGTTCCTTCTCAGGACATGGTGTTGGGATTGTATTATATTACCCGGCTTCGCAAAGGCGCTAAGGGCGAAGGTCTGAAATTCTACGGCCCGGAAGAAGCCATTATTGCCTACAACGAAGGCAAAGTGGATATTCATGCGCCGATTTGGATTTATGTGGACGATATTGTGGATGACCAGCCGGTGAACCGTATGCTTGAGACTTCGGTCGGACGGGTAATGGTCAACGAATTTGTCCCGAAAAAAGTGGGTTTTATCAACGAAATTCTTTCCAAGAAATCTTTGCGCGATATTATCGGTAAAGTGATTAAAACCTGCGGAGTAGCAAGAACCGCTCAATTCCTCGACGACATCAAAGATTTGGGATATACCACAGCTTTCAAGGGCGGTTTGTCATTCAACTTGGAAGATATTATTATTCCAAAAGAAAAAGAAGAATTGGTAAAAGAAGGCTACGATGAAGTAGAACAAATCCTGAATAACTACAACATGGGTTTCATTACCTATAATGAACGTTATAACCAAATTATTGATATATGGACACATGTCAATTCCCGTTTGTCCGACATTTTGATGAAGCAATTGCGCGAAGACGACCAAGGATTCAACTCTGTTTGTATGATGTTGGAATCCGGCGCCCGCGGTTCGAAAGAACAGATTCGTCAGCTTTCCGGTATGCGTGGATTGATGGCGAAACCGCAAAAGAGCGGAGCGGAAGGCGGACAAATCATTGAAAACCCGATTCTCTCGAACTTTAAAGAAGGTTTGTCGGTGTTGGAATATTTTATTTCTACGCACGGCGCTCGTAAGGGTTTGGCCGATACGGCTTTGAAGACTGCCGATGCCGGTTATCTGACCCGTCGTTTGGTGGATGTATCCCACGATGTTATCATCAATGAGGAAGATTGCGGCACTTTGCGCGGTTTGATTGCTACCGAATTGAAAAACAATGAAGATGTAGTCGCTTCCCTTTCCGAACGTATTCTGGGACGGGTTTCGGTTCACGATATCCAACATCCGATTACCGGCGAAATTATTGTCCGTTCGGGCGATGAAATTACGGAAGACAAAGCGGAAATCATTGAAAATTCTCCGATAGAACGTGTTGAAATTCGTTCGGTATTGATTTGCGAATCCAAGAAAGGCGTTTGCGCCAAATGTTACGGACGTAACCTGGCAACGGGTCGTATGGTTCAACGGGGTGAAGCTGTGGGTGTTATCGCTGCACAATCCATCGGTGAGCCGGGAACGCAGTTGACTTTGCGTACCTTCCACGTGGGTGGTATCGCTTCCAATATTGCAACCGAAAACAATGTTACATCCAAATACGACGGTACCCTTGAAATTGACGAACTTCGTACCGTAAGCGTAGCTGATGATGCGGGAAAACCGTATCAAATCGTAATCAGCCGTTTGTCGGAATTGCGCGTTGTGGATCCGAATACAAAGATTGTGTTGTCAACACATAATATTCCTTATGCGGCTAAATTATTCTTCAAAAATGGAGATGAAGTACATAAAGGAGATTTGATCCTTGAATGGGACCCGTTCAATGCGGTTATCGTATCGGAAGCTCCGGGTAAAATTCAATTTGAAAACTTGATTGAAAACGCCACCTACAAAGTTGAATATGATGATACAACCGGTTTAAGGGAAAAAATTATCGTTGAATCGCGCGACAGAACCAAAGTTCCGGCTGCCCAGATTATTGACGAAGAAGGGAATATCCTGAAAACCTACAATTTACCGTTAGGCGCTCACGTGATAAAAGAAGAAGGCGATGCGGTTAAAATGGGTGAAGTGTTGGTAAAAATGCCTCGTGCCGTAGGTAAAACCGGTGATATTACCGGCGGTCTTCCCCGTGTGACGGAATTGTTTGAAGCGCGTAACCCGTCTAATCCGGCGGTTGTTTCCGAAATTGACGGTGAAATTTCTTTCGGTAAAATCAAACGCGGTAATCGTGAAGTGATAGTTACTTCTAAAACCGGCGAATTTAAAACGTATTTAGTATCTTTATCCAAACAGATTTTGGTGCAGGAAAATGACTATGTTCGTGCAGGTACGCCGCTTTCCGACGGAGCCATTACGCCTTCCGATATTTTGGCGATCAATGGGCCGACTGCAGTGCAGGAATACATTGTGAATGAAGTTCAGGATGTGTACCGTCTGCAAGGGGTAAAAATCAATGATAAGCACTTTGAGGTAATTGTCCGTCAGATGATGCGTAAAGTAGAAATCGTAGATCCGGGCGATACCCGCTTCTTGGAACAGGAATTGGTAGACAAACAGGATGTGATGGAAGAAAATGACCGCATCTGGAGTAAAAAAGTAGTATTGAATAGTGGCGATTCTCCCAATTTGAAACCGGGACAAATCGTTACGGCGCGCAAACTCCGCGATGAAAATTCGGCTTTGAAACGTCGTGACATGAAATTGGTGGAAGTTCGCGAAGCAGTTCCGACTACAGCTAACCAAGTGCTTCAGGGGATTACCCGCGCCGCTTTGCAGACAATGAGCTTTATGTCGGCCGCTTCTTTCCAGGAAACGACCAAAGTGTTGAACGAAGCCGCTATTAAAGGCAAAGTAGATAAATTGGAAGGCATGAAAGAAAATGTGATTTGTGGTCACTTGATTCCTGCCGGCACCGGTTTGAAAGAATACGACAAGATTGTGGTAGGCAGCAGAGCCGAAATGGAAAAGGCGCAGGCGACTTCCGGACGCACCCGAAGTTTTGCCACATTGATTGGAGAAGACGATTGAATATTTCAATAGACTAAAAAATCAAAGCCATCTCAGCAAAACGGGGTGGCTTTGGTTTTTTTAACCGGCCTGTTCAATATACAATTGACCTGGAATTTTGATAAATACAAAAAAAAAACTACTTTTGCAACATAAATAATCAAATAACCCATTTCATGAAACATTTCATCCTGATTTTTTTATGCTTTTTGCCGGTTTCGGCATTGGCTCAGCAAGCGAAAACGCCTACTAATGAAGAAATAGCGCGAGATAAAGACTATATTTCTTTAAAGGCTGAATTAGCGCCATTAGAAACTGAGCTTGAAAAAATAATGGCCGAATATCAAAAAGCGACACCCGCACAACGAAATTCGGAACAGTTTATGGTAGCTGTCGATAAACGATATTCCGCGGCGGTAAACAGGTACAATCTGGCAATTCGTTCCTTTGTACTCAAACATACGGACTCATACATCAGTTTAATAGCGCTGAGTCAATTGGTGGCCAACGGGGTAGAAATTTCCACGATAGAAGTGCTATACAGAGGCCTTTCGGCAGAAATTAAAAAGACCGAATTGGGGGCATCTTTGGGAAGTAAAATCGCCTTGACTACCCATACGGCTATCGGCTCCGAAGCGCCTGATTTCACGCAGAATGACCCATCCGGAAAACCGGTCAAACTTTCCGACTTCCGGGGAAAATACCTATTGATCGACTTTTGGGCGTCGTGGTGTGGCCCTTGCCGGAATGAAAACCCCAATGTGGTGCGGGCTTATCAGACATTTAAAAGCAAAAACTTCGAGATTTTGGGTGTTTCATTGGATAATCCGAATGCCCAAAAAGCATGGGTAAATGCCATTAAAAACGACAACCTCAGCTGGACACAAGTTTCTGATTTGCAAGGTTGGAGAAACAAAGCAGCCATTCTTTACGGAGTAGAATCCATTCCGCAAAATTTCCTCTTAGACCCGAACGGAATCATCATTGCAAAAAATTTAAGAGGAGACGCGCTGGTGCGGAAATTGAAAGAAGTGCTGAAATAAAATAGGAATGTTGATGTCTCGTTAATTTTTACCTACAAATATACGCTTTTGGCTTTTTCTCCGTTATTATCTACATATTAGCTAATACAAAACGGTATGTTAGATTATATTAAAGGAGATGTTGTCGAATTGACTCCGGCATCGGTTGTGGTTGAAGTGAGCGGTTTGGGCTATATGGCCCATATTTCGTTGAACACTTACAGCGCACTTAACGGATTAAAATCTTGTAAATTATATGTTTACGAATCTATTCGTGAAGATGCCCATCTGTTGTTCGGCTTCATGGAAAAACGGGAACGGGAACTGTTTTTGCACCTGATTTCGGTTTCCGGAGTGGGCGCCAATACCGCCCGGATGGTTCTGTCGTCCATTGCTACTTACGAGTTGGAAGGCATCATTGTTTCCGGCAATTCCAACGCCTTGAAATCGGTAAAAGGCATCGGCAGTAAAACCGCCGAAAGAATCATTATCGACTTGAAAGACAAAGTGAAAATCAGTGGTGAAACGGCTTCGCCGGCTACTCCATCCGATTTGACAAGCGAAGCGGTCAAAGAAGCTATATCCGCCCTTACCATGCTGGGATTTAATCAATTAGCTTCACAAAAAGTAGTCAATAAAATATACAGGGAAAAACCCGCCTTAAGTGTGGAGGAAATTATTAAAAATGCACTAAAAATGCTTTGATGAAATCCCGTAAAAAATACATATTGTTTGGTTTGCTCATTCTCTTAGCCGGTGGATTTTACGGTTTGAATGCCGATATATCGGTTTACAGTTCCGTTTTGCCGGAGGTTACGCTTTTGCCGGAACCTGCCCTTTTCGAGATTCCGGAAACCGAACAACTATCGGAAGCGGTGCAGGATACGGTTAAAAAAGATACGGTTACGCCCCGCTACCCGGTTGCCAAAATCGTTCCCGAATATAAAGACTTGAAAAAATATTATCCCATTGATTTGACTACGCCCGAAACAATTAAATCCGAATTTCAATATAACCCCTTGACCAACCGCTACGAACTACGAACCAAAATCGGAGATTCGGATATCACAACCCCTTTATCGTTTACGCCCGAAGAATATTATAATTACAGCTTACGAAGAAGTATGGATTCTTACTACAAAGGAAAATATGCAGAAGGATTTGAAACCGGAGAGAAAGATAAAAAGAAGGATGTTCTTTCTCTTTTCGATTTCAATTTCGACTTAGGTCCGGCGGATAAAATATTCGGCCCCGGCGGCGTTAAATTGAATGCTAATGGAAAAATTCTTACAAAAATAGGGATTACCCGTACTTCCACCGGAAACCCCACCTTAACGGAAAGGCAAAGGAACCGGACGGCATTTGATTTTGATTCTCAAATACAAGCAAATATAGATGCTTCTGTGGGTGACAAACTCAATTATAATATGAATTACAACACGGAGTCCACTTTCGATTTTGATACAAAAAAAATTAATTTGGCTTATAAGGGCAAAGAGGATGAAATTTTAAGAGTATTGGAAGGCGGTAACGTCAGTATGAATACCACCAACTCTTTGATTCGGGGCGGCCAATCACTCTTTGGTTTCAAAACGGAATTGCAATTTGGAAAATTAACCGTTGACGCTATTTTTTCGCAACAGGAATCCCAATCCAAGTCGGTTAGTTCCAGAGGAAACGTACAAACTACGCCTTTTGAAGTGGCAGCCGATATGTACGATGAAAATATGCACTATTTTCTGGCGCATCATTTTTACAACCATTACGATGAAGCCATGGGTTCTTTGCCCTATATCCGGTCGGGAATCAATATAGACCGTATCGAGGTTTGGATAACCAACCGGCGTTCCAATTACAACGAAGCCCGCAACATTGTCGCTTTTGCCGATTTGGCGGAACATGATCGCATAAGCAGTCCCGGTTTTATACATCCCACCGGACAGGAATCCTTGCCCAGCAACAAAGCCAATGATTTGTACGACAATCTCGTTAATAACTATCCCAATGCACGCGACATTAGTCTGGTAAATCAGATTTTTGGCGCCACCCCGCTCGAAGGCGGACGGGATTATGAAAAAATAGAGAATGCCCGCAAATTGGAACCTTCCGAATATCACTACGATTCGCAATTGGGTTATATTTCTCTACGTATTCCCTTGCAATCCGACGAAGTTTTAGCCGTTGCTTACGCCTATACTTACAATGGTTCTACCCATCAAGTGGGCGAAT
>BNXY01000077.1 GCA_025999935.1 Bacteroidia bacterium
TATGCGTGTGGTCAGGATTGCAATATTATAATATCGCAAAATATGTCGCAGCTACGCAGCTCTGGATTTGTGTATGCCCTTATTACCGTGCGCTTACGCACACGGCTACAAAGATGTTGGCGCTATGTGCCTTTTCGCACAAACACATGTTTTTACTGCTGACCCGAGCTGAGTAGTAACGTTCGATACTTTAGTATTTAAAATTTGTTAAATTTAGATGCGTTTATCCTGCGCAGCGGGTTTGTTTCCTATTCCATTTATCCGTATCTTTGCAACGCGAAAAATAATATAAAAACAATATGAACTTTGTAGAAGAATTGAAATGGAGAGGCATGATTCACGATATGATGCCCGGAACAGAAGAACAACTCCAAAAAGAAATGACTTCCGCTTATTTGGGAATAGACCCAACGGCTGATTCTTTACATATCGGTCATTTAGTGGGAGTTATGATGTTAAAACATTTTCAGCGGGCGGGACATCGTCCGATTGCCTTGATCGGTGGCGCTACCGGAATGATTGGCGATCCATCGATGAAGTCGCAAGAGCGTAATTTATTGGATGAAATAACTTTACGGAAAAATCAGGAAGCGATTAAAACACAATTGGCTAAATTTCTCGATTTTGAATCCGATGCGTCTAACAAAGCCCTTTTAGTGAATAATTACGATTGGACAAAAGATTATTCTTTTCTGAATTTCATCCGCGATATCGGTAAATACCTTACCGTCAATTATATGATGTCGAAAGATTCCGTAAAAAAACGCTTGAGTTCGGAATCCAATGAAGGCATGTCGTTTACCGAATTTTCATACCAACTGCTTCAAGGATATGATTACTTGTTTTTATATGAAAATTACGGTTGCCGGTTACAAATGGGCGGTTCCGACCAATGGGGAAATATCACTACCGGAACGGAATTGATTCGCAAAAAAGTGAACGGCGAAGCGTTCGCGCTGACTTGTCCCCTGATTACCAAAGCCGACGGCGGCAAATTCGGCAAAACCGAATCGGGCAATGTCTGGTTGGATAAACGCTATACAAGTCCCTACAAATTTTATCAGTTCTGGCTGAATGTCAGCGATGTAGATGCTGAAAAATATATCAAGATTTTCACAGCTTTGAGCAAGGAAGAAATCGACGGACTGATTGCCGAACAGAATGCGGCGCCCCACCTCCGTCCGTTGCAAAAACGCTTGGCGAAAGAAATTACGCTGATGGTTCATTCTCAGGAAGATTACGACGCCGCTGTCGAAGCTTCGCAAATTCTTTTCGGAGGTTCGACTTCCGAAGCCTTGAAGAAATTGGATGAAGCCACTTTGTTGGATGTTTTTGCCGGTGTGGAACAATTTGAAATCTCGAAGGAAGCATTATCCAAAGGCATCAAAGCAGTGGATTTGTTGACGGACAATGCCGCCGTTTTTCCATCGAAAGGCGAGATGCGGAAGTTGGTGCAAAGCGGAGGCCTCAGTATCAACAAAGAAAAATTGCTCGCACCCGACACAATCATTGATGGCGCTTATTTGTTGGGTGATAAGTATATACTCGTACAAAAGGGAAAGAAAAACTATTTTTTATTGATTGTCAAATAAATTTCATTCCGAAAAAATTTGCAGAGTAAACAAAAAGTTGTATCTTTGCATCGCTTTTCCAAAAAGCATCGGATTGTCTCATGGTGTAATGGTAGCACTGCAGTTTTTGGTACTGCCTGTCTAGGTTCGAATCCTGGTGAGACAACAAAGGAATGAAAACAGTCAATACGATATTAATTCCAATTCTGGAAATTGCTATAAAAGAAAGTCTGGAGGATTACGAATCAAGAAATGAGGGCGATTCTTTAGGAGATTTGTATTTGCATTATGATAAGGATGAGAATACGCTTTTCTTTTATGATGATTTGGATAATCTACTGAATAAAGTTCAGTTACCCAAAGGACAGACTTTTAATTCCGCCACTTTTCGATTTGTTTTGCAGCAACCGGGACAAGCGCGATTGTTTGAAAAGGATTACATTTTTAAGCCTTTTACAATTAGCTTGGTAAACAAGGATTTAGTTGTCATCGAAGAATTGTTTTTTTTAGACGACGACACCATCCACATAAGCGGCGACATTTGGGGTAATATCGAAAAAGAGTTGGACGATTTTTTGACGGATTTAATGCATTAAACAACACAGGCCACTGTAGCTCAGTCGGTAGAGCAACGCATTCGTAACGCGTAGGTCACCAGTTCGAATCTGGTCAGTGGCTCTCTCCTATCTCCTTCCCCACTGCATATCCAACAAAAGATTATGTTGGATGCGTTTCTGCAATTCGAGAATATATTGGGAAATAAACGTGATTTCTTCGGCGTACTGAGATGAATTACGGTCTTCAAGAAAGTGCTGCTCGGCTTTGTTCGCCCAACTTATGGCCGATTCGAATTTGTCCTGCATTTCATTGGCTACCGCCAGATTCAAAGCAATTTTAGCTTTTTCGACGGATTTGTTTTTTTTCTCATATTCAGTTTCCCAAAGGGACTCAGCTTTTTCCCATTTCTGCGCTTGCGAGTAACTATAAGCTTCCTTCATTCGGGCTTGATAATCGGTATGAATGATTCGTTCAACCGTTTTCCAAGTGGGAACAATATAAGAAGCTGCCTTTTCGCCCAAAGTTAAAGCCAAATTATTCACAAAATACTCTTGAAGATAATTGAATATTCCTACGGAATCGCTATAAACGGGAGATTTTATCAAGAGGCTATCAGATATGGTAAATGATTTAAACGGTTTTTCGTTTCCATATAAATAGATACTACAAGTTAAGATAGCATTGGCTTTGGCATCAACAGTAAGCCATTTTTCGGAAATAGATTGAACAGAAGCTGCCCCTTTAACATCTTCATCAATTACATACAACAATCGATCAATTGTTATCAAAGCATCGTAGTCTTCCCTTTCATAAAACTCATCTTGAATTTCTTTTGGAAGCGGAGTTATAACCATCCAGTCCTTGTTGGTGCGAATCGAATCACGATAGATAAATATCTCATCCAAGAAATCCGATTCTTTCAATTTATCAGAAAGGCTAAAGATTGTCCACCAAAGCGTAGAATCCAAAGTTAGCTTAGGTTTTTGTTCGACGGGACGTCCGTTCCATTTTAATTCTATACCCAAATCCGCAGATTGAGGTACCGCATTATTCAAAATTAAAATATTCTGAGCGGACACAGGCAAAGTGATGGTTGCCGGCTCCTGTATTTCAATTTCAAATCTTCTTACACTCTGACAAGAAATGAATATGGTCAGAAAAATAATAAATAAAATTTTACCAATAATGTTTTTCATATTCTTGAAATATTTATTTGTATTTTTGTGTCAAACTCGCAATGACAATTGGTTGATACTTTCTTGCAACGACTTGATTTTGCTTTCCGCATCCGCCTGTTTTTTTCGCTCGTTTTCAACAACTTCGGGTTTGGCGTTGGCGACAAATTTTTCGTTGGAAAGTTTGCCTTGAACGGATTTTAAGAAACCTTCGAAATATTTTATTTCGGCTTGCATTTTGGCGATTTCTTCTTCAATGTTGATTTCCACGGGAACGAAAAATTCGGTGGTGCCAACCAGATAACCGATTGCATTGGCGGGTTTTTCGTCTGTGATTTTTATTTCCGAAATGTAGCCCAATTTTTTAATTACTTCGTCAAAACTGCTGTCGTAATTGCCTTTTACAAACAACGTCAGCATTTCTTTCGGCGAAATATTTTTTTGCTGACGAATATTGCGAATGTTGGTTATGATTTCTTTGGCGGTTTCAAAATTGTTTTCTTCGGGAACATTAAAATCAGGAAGTTGAGAAAACATAATACTGTCATTCTCTGCTCTTTCTTCCATTGCGTGATACAATTCTTCGGTAATAAATGGCATAAAAGGGTGCAAAAATTGCAATAAATTTTCAAAAAAACACATTGTGTATTGATATGTTCTTGCGTCAATTGATTTGCCAAATTCGGGTTTGATTATTTCCAAATACCAAGCCGAAAATTCGTCCCAAAATAGTTTATATATCAACATTAATGCCTCTGATAATCTGTATTTTGAAAATAAATCCTCAACTTCAATGTTTGTTTTACGCAACAATCCTCCAAACCAATTTATAGCAATAAAATTTTCTTGGGGCGTATCCTTAATTTCTCTTTCCCAACCTTTAATCAACCTGAACGCATTCCAGATTTTATTGCAAAAATTCCGTCCCTGTTCGCAAAGGGCTTCGTCGAAATGAATGTCGTTGCCTGCGGGCGCGGAAAGCAACATTCCCATTCGCACGCCGTCTGCGCCGTATTTGTTCATCAGTTCAATCGGGTCGGGCGAGTTACCGAGTTGTTTCGACATTTTGCGCCCCAACTTGTCGCGCACAATGCCCGTAAAATACACATTATTAAAACATTCCTTGCCGCGAAATTCGTAGCCAGACATTATCATTCGCGCCACCCAAAAGAAAATAATATCGGGTCCCGTTACCAAATCGTTGGTCGGGTAATAATAGTTAATTTCCCGATTATCAGGGTTGTTTATGCCGTCGAATACGGAAATGGGCCAGAGCCAAGACGAAAACCAAGTGTCGAGGCAATCCTCGTCCTGTTTCAACGAAAATTCCCTGCCGCTCAGGTGCGGAAATTTTTCCAAAGCCAACTTGCGGGCTTTTTCTTCTGTTTCGGCTACTACAAAGCCGATATTTTTATATCCGTTTGCCATATATTTTATTTTTTACAATTTATTCAATAATTCCATCATTTTTGTTCGCCTTTTATATGCAATTCTATAATTTTCAATCATTTGCAAAACTAATGTGTCGCCACCCCGAATTTTCCGTATCAGTTTCAGCAAGTTACAAACATAGCCGTAATACTTTTCGCCGACATTTTTTTCGGCATAGAAATCAACTGCATTTCGGAACATTTTTAAGGTTTTTTCAGGATATTTTTCTGCAAAATTAGAATAATAATGTTCCATAATTTCTGCGGTTAAATGGCTGTTAATATACTCTATAAGTTGTTCTGTTAAATTTTCGGCTACCAGCAAATCAGGCACATTTGAATTGTACGAATTAAACCACGATTTGCCTTGTTTGTCGTAATGACTGTATAATTTTTCAAATTCGCTGTTCCATTCGTCCGCCGAAAATGCCGATTTGTAAATGGCAAAGTGCTTTTTATCAAAGTTTTGCTCTATAAATTCAAAGGCAATTTTACGAATGGTCGGAACATCATTTTCTTTTTGTGCAATTTTCAAAAGATATTCATTCCAATCTTTTGTACCGGTATTTGTATGTGTTTCTAAAAATTTAAAAATCAAGTTTTTGGCTTCATCGTATCGTTTTTCGGCAATTCTTTTTTCAACTGCCAATTTACAAAAACTTTCAATTTGCGTATTTTGTTCTACTATTTCATCGGCTTTATCGTTTTGATTATCAGATAAATAAAAATCATATAAACGGCGCACAATTTTTGCGGCTTCATAAGACGATTTATCGGCAATTTGTTTCAATAAACCTTTTTGCGCGGCGATAAAATCTTCGGGGTTGACCGAATTTGCCAATTTTGACATCAAATCGTTAAACAAATCACGCGCATCACTAAAATATTTTTCTTTTACCTGCTCCTGTTTGCAGTATTCGTAAAGCGATTGTTTGTCAATTTGTTCATTTTCAGCCATTTTTTTCAATAAATCAAAGAAATCGTCTTGAAAATCGTTGGCAACATAATCGCGTGTGTCGCCGTCAGCCGCTTCGTACCATTCGGCATATTCTTCGATAACGGCTTTGCAAACCTGCAAGGCATCATCGTATTTTTGTTGATTTACAAACGCTTCCGCCTTGTCAAACCATTCGCCCAAAATACTCACATCCACTTCTGCACATTCATTATAATAATTATCTTCATCTTCCAAATCAAATTCAATGTCTCGCAAATCGGCTTCCATAAGCGGTTTGTAGATATTTCCAACAGTTTTAGAGTTTGATTTTTTTAGTTTTTCGGCAAATTCGAGCGTAATTGCTTTAGTTAAGTCATTGTTGAACTTCGCTTTTTTTACCACAAACGCTCGCAATTCTTCAAGCGAAACATTTTGCAAAATATCTTCAACGGTCAGTTCGTTCTTCTTTTGTTTTTCTTCATTTTTTTTAGATTGCGCCTTTATTTCTTCCTGCAAATATCCGATATGTTTGCACGGATAGCCATCGCTTGGGCACGTGCAGGAAAAATTCTTGCGCCGCCCATTTTGGTCAAATTCAATTTTGACGGTATAAGTGCCGTAATTGCCTTCATAACGCGCTTGCCAACGGTTTTCGGCAGTTTGTTGCAGGTCTTTAAAATCGTATATCATAGTCCTTTTTATTTTAAATTTATCTGATTCTCAATTAATTCCTTTAATTTTTCCTTTTCGGGCAAATAAAGTTGATATTTCGATACAAAAAGTTGCGAAGAAATGTTGTGCATTGCATATTCCACCTCAATATCGTCTTTTTCGCGTGCCAAAACAATGCCAATCGGTGGGTTGTCGCCCTCGTTGTTTTCTTCTGTTTCAAAATAGCCGAGATACATATTCATTTGTCCAACATCTTGATAATCTGCATTTTCGCGCTTTAAATCTATCAGCACAAAACATTTGAGAATGTAATGATAAAACACCAAATCGACATAATGCGGACGGTTGCCCAACACAATGCGGTATTGCCTGCCAACAAAGGCAAAGCCCTTGCCCATTTCGAGCAAAAACTGCTGCAACTGACTGATAATGCGGCTTTCAATCTCCGTTTCACTCGCCTGATACGGCTCAGGAATTTGCAGAAAATCAAGTACCGCCGGCTCACGAATAAGGTCGGCAGGTTTTTCTACGCGGTTACCTTCGCGGGCAAGTTTCAAAATCCCTTCTTTGTCGCGCGAAGCCGCCAAACGCAGGTAGAGCGACGCTTTTTTCTGGCGAATAAGCGCAGGCGTACTCCAATTTTCGTAAACGGTTTGGTGCATATAAAATGAGCGTTCAAGCGGGTCGTCAATCTTCAAAAGTTCAACCCAATGCGTCCAACTCAATCGCTGCCATTTCTGCGGAAGTTTCGTAACAAATTGCTCTCTAATGGTTTGCAATTTGTGCGGAGGCTCCGCACCTTTTTGAAGCAGAGATATTTGCGGAGGCTCCGCAAATATCTTTTTAGGCGATTCCAATTGGTGCGGAGGCTCCGCACCAATTGCAAAAGTAAGGTAAAATTGCCTCATTCTCTTGATATTACTGACGCTAAAACCTTTACCGTGCAACAGAGTAAGGTCTTTCGATAAATTAACTATCAACTTGTTTCCATACACAGCCCTATCGTTGCCATCTTGCTCGTATTCCACAATGTATTGACCTATTTTCCAATAAGTTACAACAATATGACTATTCACAGCAATAACCGCTTGCTGCTGTCCCTGCTCAAAAGTTTCGGATATTTGCGAAATTAATTGAGGGTAGTTGGTATTTGTCTTTTCTATACTCATTGTTTGGCTTTTTTAGAACGCGGATAACGCGGATTTAACGGATTTACGCGGATTTTTCCACCCTAACGCTATCAAAAAGATACTTATGCAAGTTACAATTTCAATAATACTGAAAAACCAGTAATGTAGCGTGTTCGTATCTACTATCAAACTTCCTGCTTGAAAACAAAGCAACAACAACGGAATTACGATATTCAGCCATTTATTCAGTTGAAATTTCAACAGGCGCGAAAGCAAAATCATAATCATTGACATTTCCATAATAATAGCAGAAACGAGTAAAAAACTTTGTGTTATTTCTATTTCGCCCGCTTTGCCTGCAATAATTTTCTGTAATTCTTCCGAATACATCAAAGTAAATACATCGCAAAAAATGTAATTTACCGACAAAAATACCCACAATGTAGATAAGAGTGTTTGCTTATTCATTAATTTTTCTTTTATTCCCTTTCGGGCGGTTGATATTTTATTTTCATTTTTCTTTTTCTTTTTCCTCCTCCCCTTCCATCACATACCACGCAGGAATTTGGTGTCCCCACCAGAGTTGGCGCGAAATGCACCAATCTTTAATGTTGGTCATCCAATGGCGATAGGTGTTTTTGAATTTTTCGGGATAAAATTTTATCGTGTCGTTTTCTACGTTGTCCAAAGCGGGTTTTGCCAATTCCTCCATTTTCAAAAACCATTGCATCGACAGTTTCGGCTCAATAGGTACGTCTGTGCGCTCGGAAAAGCCGACTTTGTTGGTATAATTTTCTGTTTTTTCGAGCAAGCCCTTTTCTTCCAACTCTTTCTCAATTTGCTTGCGGACAGTAAAACGGTCTTTGCCCTCGTAATGCAAGCCGTATTGGTTCAAAGTGCCGTCGTCATTGAAAA
>BNXY01000078.1 GCA_025999935.1 Bacteroidia bacterium
AGCGACAAGAGTTTTTTCAATTTGGAATAGCGCGGAACAGTTAACTCGCTCGCCGATGAAAGATGCAGTTCACGCACGCCGTGGCAACTGTTATGCACACTTACTTTATGTGGAAATTTGCCCGGCAATTGAGCCACCTTGAGAATATCGTGTAGAAATTCGCAGATGTCGTATATCTTTCCGCTCGTCAGACAAAGATGTTCGGAAGGTTTCAAAAGTCGCGGATAATTTTCCTTTACAAAAGCTACGCAACTTGCCGACGGCGCCACCACATAGTCATATTGTGCAAAAATTTCGTCGAAATGCGCAGCAAGCGAAACGGTATCCCTTTCAAAACCTGCATTGGCCATCGGCTGGCCGCAGCAGGTTTGATTGATGGGATAATCGGTTTCTATCCCCAAAGAACACAAGAGTTTATACGTTGCAACGCCCACTTCGGGATAGATTGCATTGACGTAACAGGGGATAAATAATCCTACTTTCATGCGCTTATCCTTTGGTTTCCAAATAGACCATTTGCGTTTGAAGATATTCTTCCAAACCATGTTTGCCGTCGGCTCCGCCAATACCCGATTTGCGGTATCCGGCGTGGAAGCCTTGCATCGCTTCAAAATTTTCGCGATTTACGTAGGTTTCTCCGAATTTCAAGGAGCGAATCAATTTAAATGCCGCATCCAAATTCTGGGTATAAATAGAAGATGTCAAGCCGTATTCGCAATCATTCGCCCAGGCAATGGCATCGTTAATATCGGTAAATTCCACTATCGGCAATACCGGTCCGAAAGTTTCTTCTTGAATGATGTCCATTTTTTGCGTACAGTTGTCCAAGACGGTAGCTTCAAAGAAATAGCCTTTGGTGCCGATGCGCTTGCCGCCGCAAAGCAGTTTGGCGCCTTGCTGGATAGCTTTCGCTACTTTTTCTTCCACTGATTTCAAAGCATTGGCTTCCACTAACGGTCCCATATCCAAATCGGCGATTTCGTTAGGGTTGCCTACTTTGGTGGCTTGCATTCCGGCAACGACTTTTTCTACAAATTTGGCTTTGATGCTCGAGTGTACATACACCCGTTCGCAACAATTACAAACCTGTCCCGTGTTGATGACCCGCGAAGCAATAATAGATTTAACCGCCAAATCAAGGTCGGCATCGGGCAATACGATTGCCGGAGCTTTGCCGCCCAATTCCAAAGATACTTTAATGACATTGGCAGATGCGGCTTTCATCGTTTCCACTCCTGCGCCCACACTACCGGTAAGGCTTACCATACCCACTTTCGGATTGCTCGCCAATTCTTGTCCGATAACGGAACCGCGACCGTTCACAATGTTGAATACGCCTTTCGGAACACCTGCTTCATCCACGATTTGTGCAAATATGTAGGCATTCTCCGGCGTAATCTGACTGGGTTTGATCACAATCGTATTTCCTGTTACCAAAGCAGGAGCGGCTTTGCGGGCAATCAAGAAGAACGGAAAATTCCATGGCAAAATACCGGTGGTTACGCCAATCGGCTTTTTAAACAAGAAGATGTTTTCATTGGGACGGTCGCTGGGAATAATTTCGCCTTCGTAACGCCGCGCCCAACCGGCCATATACTCTAAGTAATCGGCGGTGAACAATACTTCCACATTCGCCAAACCTTGAGTTTTTCCACCTTCGCGAACAATAATGTCCGTCAATTCTTTTTCTCTTTTGCGAATACCGGCAGCAATTTTAATCAAATAACTTGCGCGTTCCACAGCAGGGACACGTTCCCACGCGACTTGGGCTTTTTCGGCAGCCTCAATAGCAGTTTGCACTTCTTCCACTGTGCCGTCGGGCATCAGCGAAGTAACTTCTTCCGTAGAAGGGTTTAACACATTAATCCATTTACCGGATTTGTTTTCGACGAACTTGCCGTCAATGTACATTTTTAATTCTTTCATGATATTAATTTAAAATTATATTGATTCTATGAATATAACCTTTCAATTGTTGCAATGTCGTTCATAATAAGACGAACCATGATGCGCAAATAATGCCCAAAAGTAAACACTTTTTTCCAAATTTCCATTACTTTCCATGATATAAATTTGCAATTCTTCTCCAATTCCTATGATAGAAGCCCGCGCCTGTCCGGTTATTCGCTTGTAACGCTAAAAATAGACTCATTGCTGCTTGACTCCGTAATATAATACTATCTTAGGATGGTGAGTTAGACGCTTGGCACGTTCTATACAAGTGACAGTGTGATAACCTCCAATAATTTTTCAGATAAATCTTGACTTCGCCGACCTGATTATAAATGAAGAATTTTGTTTTACATCCTTATTTTTTTTACTTTTGTATCGACTAACAGCAAATTTTATGGTGACTATTTATTCTCCTTCGGAAAATACAAAACGTTTGGATTATATCGCCCGACATATTTTCAAGAAAATATTGGGAGTTGGTTATGATATTGTTGAGGAAAAAGAAATTTTCCTGCAACAGTCCGGCGCTTGTATCAATTATTCGAGCGAAAAATTGAATCATGGTTTGCAGGTTGTTCCTCATGGATTGCTATTTGAAACCGGTGTTCGGGAAATATCGGATTTAAATGAATCTGAATGGCAAGGATTTTTCTGCTTTTTCAAACAATCGGAAGGCGATGTCCCTTTCGATATTTTCGCCGCTTCATTTTATCTGCTGACTTTATACGAAGAATATTTTCCGAAAAAATTAGATGAACACGGTCGTTTCGACCATAAAGAATCTTTAGCTTACCGCAAAGAATTTCTGGAAATTCCGATCATCGACCGCTGGGCTTATTTATTAAAGGATGAAATCGCAAAAAGGTTTCCTGCATTGGAATTTAAGTTAAGAGAATACAATTTTTGGAGTACTTACGACATCGACCATCCTTATTTGTATTTGAAAAAAGGATTAATTAAAACCGTTGGAAGTACAATCGGAGATTTATTAAAATTGGATTTCAAAAATATTGTGTCCCGCTTTGCCGTTCATCTGCGCCTCAAACCCGATCCGTACATGAAAGCCATTCAATTGATTCAAAAAACACAGAAAGCGGCCGGTTTGATTTATTTTTTATTTGTGCTGCTCGGGAAAAAAGGCAAATACGGCAGAAGCGCCGTTTATCCAACCCCGGATTATTACAAATACCTGAAAGAGCTAAGTATCGACTTGGCCATCATCGGTTTACATCCGTCATACAATACCTGTTTGAATCTCAGGCAGTTGGAAAAAGAGAAAAAACAGTTGGAAAAGATTATGGAAGAAGAAGTAATTGTCACTCGCCAACATTTTCTGCGGATGCGCACTCCCGAAACATTTAAGGAATTGATTCTTGCCGAATTTGAAATTGATTTTACCCTCGCTTTCGCTCATGCGCCGGGGTTTCGTTCGGGAACGGCCTTTTCCTATTGTTTTTATGATATCGAAAAAGAAGAATCAACCGGTTTATTGTTACATCCTACCACCATGATGGATTCGACACTGATTACCCATTTGGGTTTAAGTCCGGAAGAGGCGCTTCTGAAAATAAAAAAATTAATTGACGAATGTAAAAAATCGGGCGGAGATTATGTAAGTCTTTGGCACAACTCCAATTTGGCGGGAGATAAAGAAAATAATCCGTGGATAAATGTATTTATTGAGTCATTTCAATATGCAATTTCGTTAGAAAATAATAACTTTGTATCCAAAAAATAACTATCTACTCATGAACAACATTCATAATTTAGAAGAAAACAACAGCATTCTCAATCAATTTATGTTGGAAATACGAGATATTCATGTTCACAATGATAAGTTGCGTTTCCGAAAAAACATTGAGCGTATCGGAGAAATTATGTCTTACGAAATAAGTAAGACCTTGCAGTATAAAACAGTAGATGTACAAACGCCTCTGGGAATCAAAGCCGTTTCGGTTCCCGACGAACAAATTGTACTGGCTACGATTTTGCGGGCGGGTTTGCCTTTTCATCAAGGATTTCTGGATATATTCGATGGTGCGGAAAACGCATTTGTTTCTGCTTCGCGGAAATATAATAAGGAGCACAGCGCCTTTACCATTGAAGTAGAATACCTGTCTTCGCCGTCCATTGAAGGGAAGACATTGATTGTCATCGATCCGATGTTGGCGACGGGCGGTTCTATGGACTTGGCTTACAAAACTTTGCTGAAAAAAGGAACACCGGCGAAAATTCACGTGGCTTGTGTGATTGCCAGTCAAAAAGGAATTGAAGCGGTATGCGGGATATTTCCAAAAGAAATAACGAACATTTGGGCGGCGGCCATCGACCCTTATTTGAACGATAAGGCCTATATCGTTCCCGGTTTGGGCGATGCCGGCGATTTGGCTTACGGAGAAAAATTGTAACTGTCATTGCGGCTTAGCCCGCAATCCCCGGAAAAAATATTAAATGGATAAATACGAAATTCACTCACAGAACATCAACGATAAAGAGAAGGAATTTGAAAACGCACTCCGGCCTTTATCTTTTAAGAGTTTCAGCGGTCAGGAAAAAATCGTTGAGAACCTGAAGATATTTGTGCAAGCAGCCCGAATGCGCACCGAAGCTCTCGATCACGTACTGCTGCACGGGCCTCCCGGATTAGGGAAAACCACTTTGTCGAATATCATTGCCAATGAATTGAATGTGGGATTTAAAATCACTTCCGGCCCGGTCTTGGACAAACCCGGCGATTTGGCCGGCGTATTGACTTCGTTGGAACGAAACGATGTCTTGTTTATCGATGAAATCCATCGCTTAAGTCCGGTGGTGGAGGAATATTTGTACTCCGCCATGGAAGATTACCGCATCGACATCATGATCGACAAAGGCCCCAGCGCTCGTTCCATTCAAATTGAATTAGAGCCGTTTACACTTGTTGGAGCGACTACTCGAAGCGGACTGTTGACTTCGCCTTTGCGCGCCCGTTTCGGCATCAACCTGCATTTGGAATATTACGATGTGGAAACCTTGACGGCCATTGCCAAACGTTCGGCGGATATCCTGAATGTTCCCTGCAACGACAGTGCGGCCAAGGAAATCGCTTCCCGCAGCCGGGGAACACCCCGTATCTGCAACGCCCTACTGCGGCGCGTTCGTGATTTTGCTCAAGTGAAAGGTTCCGGTTCCATCGACAAAGAGATAGCCTGTTTTTCGTTAGAAGCATTAAACATAGACAAATACGGATTAGACGAAATCGACAACAAAATTCTCCTGACCATCATCGACAAATTCGGCGGAGGGCCTGTGGGAATTACCACCATCGCCACAGCTTTGGGCGAAGATGCCGGAACGATTGAAGAAGTTTACGAGCCTTTCCTTATCAAAGAAGGTTTCCTGAAACGAACGCCCCGCGGAAGGGAAGCTACGGCTTTGGCTTATCAACATTTGGGCAGGAACCGTTCGGCGCAACAAGGTTTTTTGTTTCAATAAAATAACAAAATAATTTGAAAATGTGTTGGATATATTGGAAGATGCTTGCGAGGGATTATTACTGCGATTTATAGAATCTTGAAAAATACAAAATATGGCAAAGAATAATAAAGTTTATTTTGCTTCCGGTTGTTTTTGGGGAACGGAATATTATTTCATGAAAGCAGACGGCGTGATTTCCACCGCCGTTGGATTTATGGGCGGTCGTGTCGATTCGCCAACTTATCCGCAGGTAAAAACAGGAACAACCGGACATTTGGAATGTGTGGAAATTACCTACGATGCCAACCAAACGAGTTACGAAAATTTGGTAAAACTTTTCTTTGAAACACACGATTTCACACAAACCGACGGACAAGGACCGGATATTGGCTCGCAATATTTATCCTGTATTTTCTACAACAATGAAACCGAAAAAAACATTGCTGAAAAATACATCGACATTTTAGAAACAAAAGGCTATCGTGTAGCCACTAAACTGCAACCGACTTCTGTTTTTTGGAAAGCGGAAGATTATCATCAGCAATATTATGAGCACAAAGGGACACAACCTTATTGCCATAGTTATAGGAAGATATTTTGAATGGCCCTAAAATAATTATTTCATCGAAACAAGTCAGCCTCATTTTCTTCCTGCTACATTATTTCTTCTCGGATAATCAATTGTATAGTGCAATCCGCGGCTTTCTTTTCGTTCCATGGCCTGCTTAATGACTAAATAGCCAACGTTTATGATATTTCGTAATTCACAAATATCTTTGGAAACCGTTGAACGGACGAAAAGATTTTCAGTTTCTTTGTAAATTATATCCAATCTTTCCAAAGCCCTTTCCAATCGCAGGTTGGAACGGACGATTCCTACGTAATTACTCATAATTGCCCCCACTTCTTTGGCGCTTTGCGTAATCAACACCATTTCTTCGGTCAGGGAGGTGCCTTTGTCATTCCAGACCGGAATGTGTTCGTTAAAAGTGTAGTTGCTTAAATGTATGATGGAATGTTTGGCTGCGGCATCGGCGTAAACAATAGCTTCAATCAGCGAGTTGGAGGCCAAACGATTGGCGCCGTGCAAGCCGGTGCGGGAACATTCGCCGGCGGCGTACAGGCGATTGATGGTTGTCCGGGCATCCAAATCCACGACGATACCTCCGCAAAGGTAATGCGCCGCAGGAGCCACCGGAATATATTCTTTTGTGATGTCAATGCCTTCGTTCAAGCATTTTTCGTAGATAGTCGGATATTCTTTTTTTGTTTCTTCGGGATCTTTGTGCGTGATGTCAAGATAAACAAAATCGCAGCCACTACTTTTCATTTCGTTATCGATGGCGCGGGCGACAATATCGCGGGGCGCCAGCGAACCCCGTTCGTCGTATTTGTACATAAATTCTTTACCGGCGCGATTCCTCAAAACGCCGCCGTAACCGCGCAAAGCTTCCGTAATCAGGAAAGAAGGGCGTTCCATCGGATTGTACAAAGCGGTTGGATGAAATTGAACAAATTCCATGTCTTTTACCAAACCTTTGGCGCGGTAAACAATGGCGATTCCGTCGCCGGTGGCAACCAATGGGTTGGTGGTTGTCTGGTAAATATTCCCAATTCCGCCGGTACAAATCATGGTCACTTTGGAAAGGAAAGTATGAATTTCATTGGTTCCCTCGTCCAAGACATAAGCGCCGTAACATTCGATATTGGGCGTATCTTTGGTCACTTTTTCGCCCAGATGATGTTGTGTAAGTATCTCAATAGCAAAATGGTGGTCAAAAACTTGGATATTCGGATGGCTTTTCAAAGCATTAATCAGGCTCTCTTGAATTTCCTGTCCGGTATTGTCTTTATGATGAAGGATGCGAAATTCGGAATGTCCGCCTTCTTTGTGCAAATCAAATTCGCCCGTTTTGTCTTTATCGAAATCCACCCCCCAACGAATCAATTCTTCAATTTGCTGAGGCGCTTCTCGGACTACTTTTTCCACTACTTGTTTATCACAAATGCCATCACCGGCAATCAAGGTATCCTGAATGTGCTTCTCGAAATCATCCCAGGGAAGGGTTACAGAAGCGATGCCGCCTTGTGCATAAAAGGTGTTCGCATCTTCTAAAGTGGTTTTACAAAGGAGTGCAACCCGCCCTTTTTCAGCCACTTTCAAGGCATAACTCATACCGGCAATGCCGGAACCGATAACTAAAAAGTCAAACTTATGTATCATGACGATGTTTTTTAGACTACAAAATTACAATAATCTTTTTGGAAATAGGCATTTTCCGGTTTGTTTAAATGGTTAAATTTTTTTTGAGACGCTATATTCTCAAAGCAGAAAAGTTGAGATGTCTTGTTGTTAAAAAACGCTTGTGTCTAAAAATGGAAAAATCAACAACAAATTCAAGCAATTTCTGCTCTAAATCCAATTAATTTTGCTATTTTATGAAAAATAATATTTGAATTTGTTTTTTTATGAAAAATAATACATATATTTGTGCCGAATTTGACAATGTTCATTTTAACACACACGATTATGAGTTCGAAAAATTACTGCACAGTATTTTTAACTGCGGTGAAACAGATATTTAAAAATACCTGTTCACAGGGAAAGTACTTTAAAGGGGACTGGTTCAAATCCGTCCTGACAATGCTTTTTACTTGTTTACTCTTCCTCCCTCTTCCCGCAAAAGCCCAGGATCCGGATCTGGCATTCGGCTCCAAAGTCTTCTTCTTCCAAACCGACAGCGTACAGTTGAAGCGCGACTTCAAAACCAACAAGCAGGTTTTCGACGCGCTGGATTTCCTGCTGAACATGCCGGAAATCTATAATCACATCGACAGCATATTAGTTATCGGCGCCGCTT
>BNXY01000079.1 GCA_025999935.1 Bacteroidia bacterium
AGTTTAATATTGAAGGATATCAACCGAATTTTTATGATTTACATATAACAGAAATACATTTTTATCACAATTTGGTTTTTATATATAAAAATAGGAATGAAGAATATTCAAATATTCTGAAGTCAAGTAAAGTATAATTCGCTGAAATCTTAAATCAAACTGTTCCGTATGAAAATTATTCAAATAGGGAATTTTCCATTAAACTGTTGTACAATCAAGGGGGGAGTTGAAGCTTCTATCTTTGGGATAACAAAAGCTTTAGCTAAAAATAACGATGTGAAAATAATTTCATTTCCTAACAAATTGATTGAAAAAGACACCGCTGTTTCTCATGAGGATTTTCAAGTCTATTATTTATCCAACCCCTATAAATATAATTTTTTAAGCATTTTTCGGATCAATACGTTTATTTCGATACTCAAAGCATTCCGACCGGATGTTGTTCACATTCACGAAAGTACGCTTTTGTGTCTGGTTATACTGATCTATTTAAGAACTAAGAAGATAAACACGGTAGTTACAATTCACGGCGTGTTTTATCGTGAAACCTGGAAGAATTTTAAACGGATAAAAACAGTTTCCAATTTTTTGAAATTTGTTTACTATTCTTTGGCTGAATATATGGTATTGCTATTGGCAAAAAAAATAATTGTTGATACAAAATATGTTTCGGACTCTTTGTCAAAACTGAAAAAAAAGAATTATTTTATTATTCCTCAAGGAGTTAATGATTCGTATTTTAAATTGGAAGATAAATACGAAATAAATCGGATTATTTCGATTGCTTCCATTTCCCACCGAAAGGGACATGAATATTCAATACGGGCGATTGAAATCTTAAAAAATGAATTTCCGGATATTGTTTTTCACATTGTGGGTTCTGTTTCCGGAGAGCACCAACTCTATTATACGTATTTGCTCCGGTTGATAGGAGAAAAAAAAATGGAGAAAAATGTAATCATCACTCCTAATCTTCATAGTGAAGCATTGATTCAATTATTGGAGAAAAGCAATATTTTTATACTTCACAGCTATGAAGAATCGCAAGGAATAGCCATCTGCGAAGCCATGGCTGCTGGAAAACCCGTTGTTGCTACAAAAATCGGTGGAATTCCATACGTTGTAGAAGAGGATGTAAATGGTAAATTATGTACTTTCGGTGATATTGAAACTTTTGCCGATAATATTAAAACATTGCTTGTAAACAATCAATTAAGAAATTCTATGGGAAATGCAAGCAGGAAAATGTCAAAAGAATACGCATGGAATATAATCGCCGATAAAATATTAAAACTTTATTGAAATTTTTATGAATATTCTGTTTCTTCCGAATTGGACGGTTTACGAACGAGATGAAGACGATATAACGCTACAATCTACCGACAAATACGTCAGCGGAGAAAAATATTGGTTTTTTAAATATTTTCCGGAAGATACTCAGGTGGATGTTATTGATATTCAAGCTCGGAATATTTTACATTGGATAGAGAAAAAAATGCGGTTTTATATTTGGCAATCTGTTTTGGCTTTTAAAAAACGCCGTCAATACGATGTTGTCATTTCTCATGGCGCTCAAAGCGGTTTGATGTATGCTTTACTTTGTACCTTATTTGACAGAAAAGGGCCTAAGCATATTATTTTTGACATTGGCGGAATGAATGGAGGTAAAAGTTTGAAAATTGAGAATAGTTTGATTAATTTTGCACTGAAAAGTAAACCGTATATCATCTGTCATTCAAAAATAATTATTGAAAATTATCGAAAGACTTTTCAAGAGTTGATTCCGCGCACCCGGTTTATTCCTTTTGGCATCAATCCGGAAGAATTTGCCCCATCTCTTAGTATTGTTGAAGAAAATCATGTGTTTTCGTTTGGCTATTTGTCGCGCGATTATAAAACATTAATGAAGGCCTGGGAAAATATTCCGAACACGAGCATGAAATTAAGGATAGCCGGTTTTTTCCCGTTAGATAAGGTGGCGGATAATGTCGAATATATCGGAAAAATCTCTATTGACAGGTTGAAGAAGGAAATTCAAGCATCTAAATTTGTTGTATTGCCCATGCCTGTTTACAATTTTTCTTATGGACAAATGAGTTTTTTACAGTCTATGTGTTTGGGAAAAACAATTATTGTTACAAGAACACCCGGTTCTGTAGATTATATACAAGACGGAAACGGCGCTTTCTTTGTAGAACCATATAATGCAAGTGATTTAAAAAATAAAATAGAGATGCTTCTTTCGGACGAAGACTTGTTAAGAGCAAATAATCGGAAAGCCAGTTTGTTTGTCACGGAACATTTCACGGAAGAAAAAATGGCTAAAAACATTTATAAATATATTGAAACCATTTTACACGATAATGCACAATGAGAATATTGCTGGCAAATAAATTCTATTATCATCGTGGCGGCGATTGTACTTACACCATAAACTTGGAGAGTTTATTGAAACAATACGGTCACGAAGTAGCCCTGTTTGCTATGCAGTATCCGGAAAATATAGAAACGCCTTGGAGTGAATATTTTCCATCCGAAGTAAAATTTTCCGGCGGTGTAGAAAATGTGAAAGCGGCTCTTCGCCCGTTTGGAACAGGTGAAGTAAAGCAAGCATTTAATCGATTGCTGGACGATTTCAAACCGGATATCGTACATCTCAATAATATCCACAGCCAATTATCGCCGGTTGTCGCGGAGATTGCCAAAAAACGCGACATTCGGGTAGTGTGGACACTACATGATTATAAGCTGTTGTGTCCCCGTTACGACTGCTTACGAAACGAAAATGTGGTTTGCAAAAGCTGTTTTACGGATAAAAAACAAGTCTTGAAAAACAGATGTATGAAAAATTCACTTTCTGCAAGCATCATCGCCTACCTTGAAGCCGTCAAATGGAATCGGCAACAATTAGAAACCAGCACGGATGTTTTTATCTGTCCGAGCCGTTTTATGTACGATAAAATGATTCAAGGTGGATTTAATCCTGAAAAACTTTGCATCTTGCCTAATTGTGCGGACATTGATAAGGCTAAGCGGGAAAATTATTGCTACAAGGAAGACTATTATTGTTACCTTGGACGTATTTCCCATGAAAAAGGCGTGGAAACGTTGGTCAATGCCGCTAAACAATTGCCATATCATTTAAAAATTATAGGAGGAGGCCCTTTAAAAGAAATATTGGAAGAAAAATCAAAGGAATATTCTAACATCGAATTTCTGGGATATAAATACTGGGAAGACATCAAAGAAATAGTGGGTAAAGCCCGTTTTACGGTAATCCCTTCCGAATGGTATGAAAACTATCCTTTAAGTATCATTGAAAGTCTTTGTCTGGGTACGCCCGTTTTGGGCGCAAACATCGGCGGTATTCCCGAAATGATAGAAGAAGGAAAAACCGGAATGCTTTTTGAATCGCGGAATGTAGAAAATTTGCGGGATAAAATTCAGGAAATAGTTGCGTTTGACTTTGATTATAAATGGATTGCAGAAAAATCTCAACAACGTTATTCCGGAGAAATCCATTATAAAAAAGTAATGGATGTTTATCATAAAAATAATTTGTAAAAGGATGCAACAGCCGGAAATAAATAAAAGAAAAAATGGACTATTTATAGATATGCCTCTGGAGCCGGACTGGGAGTTTCACTTGGGACTTGAAGCCGAATCCGGTGAAACATGGGAAATTAAAAGTTATGTCAGCAATGAAGGACGAACCAATAAAATAGCCAACTTGATAAGATACGGCAAATATTTTTACTATTCGTTTCTAATTTTTTTGAACCGGAATAAACACGAAAAAATACTTTGTTGGCAGCAATTTTACGGTTTGTTGCTCGTATTGTATTGCCGGATATTTCACGTGAAAAAAACCTTTCAGCTGGTTATCATGACTTTCATTTACAAAAAGAAGTCGGGAATCATCGGCCACATTTATGATTCATTCATGCGTTATATCATTACGAGTAAGTATATTGACAGGCTGATTGTTTTCTCGAAACAGGAAGTAGCGTATTACGCTGAAAGGTTTGCATTGAATAAAAGTAAATTTGTTTATTTTCCATTAGGAATTGACAAAATAACTGGCCTGACGGACAATCAAGCCTTACGGGAAGAACAATATATTTTGTCGGTAGGCAGAAGTAACCGAGATTACGATTTCCTCTTGGAAGCTTTGAAAGGTTCCCCCTATGCTGTCAAGATATTGTCCAATACTCTTCACAAACCCTCTTTAGAGAAGATTGAAATATATAACAATGCTTTTAACGGAGACTACTTCAACTACCTATATAATTGCTTTTGTGTGGTTATTCCGTTGATAAATCCCAAAATATCGTCCGGGCAGTTGACGATACTCCAAGCGATGCAATTAGGAAAACCCGTCATTGTCACGGAATCGGAAGGAATATCCGACTATATCATTCATGGCTATAATGGGCTGATTATTAAGAAAGAAAAACAAGCATTATTAGTCACTCTGCAACGATTATATACTGATCCGGAATTATGTAAATATTTATCAATCAATGGAAAATCCGAATCCGAAAAGTATTCCGTCAAACAATTGGGAATTAACGTTGCAAATGTAATATATTCAGATTTATTCCGTTAATATTGTAAAATACAATAGAATTTTTATGCCTCAAATAGCTCAATTATGCCTCAAATAGCTCAACCCACGGATATGTGCATCATTGTAACTTATCGCTGTCCGATGCGTTGCAAGATGTGCGATATATGGGAACATCCGACGAAAAAGGAAGAAGAAATCACTCCGGACGAAATCCGGTTGCTTCCCCGTGTGAAATTTATCAATATTACCGGTGGCGAACCTTTTGTCAGGGAAGATTTGGAAGAAATAATCGAGATTTGTTTTACGAAATCGCCCCGGGTGGTCATCTCCACTTCCGGCTGGCACGAAGACCGGCTCATCGCTTTGGCAAAGCGGTTCCCGAATATAGGCATCCGTATCAGCATTGAGGGGCTGGCTTGCAAAAACGATGAACTCCGCGGACGGCACGGCGGTTTCGACAAAGGCCTTCGCAGTTTGCTCATTCTGAAAGAAATGGGCGTGAAAGACATCGGTTTCGGCTGCACGGTTTCGAACAACAATTCCGCCGATATGCTTTCATTGTATCGCCTATCAAAATCGATCGGACTGGAATTTGCCACGGCGGCTTTCCACAACTCCTATTATTTTCACAAATACGACAACAAAATTACCAACAAGGAAGAAGTTTGTGCTGACTTCGAAAAATTAGTGAACCTGCAACTGAAGGAAAACAATCCGAAATCGTGGTTTCGCGCGTTTTTCAATATGGGCTTGATTAACTATATCGAAGGCAACCGGCGCATGTTGCCCTGTGAAGCCGGATTGGTCAACTTTTTCGTGGAACCCTACGGCGATATTTATCCTTGCAATGGCTTGGAAGAAAAATACTGGATGGAAAAAATGGGAAATATTCGCGAAACGCCCGATTTTCAACAGATATGGAACAGCGAACAAGCCGAAAAAGTACGCGCCATGGTACGCAAATGTCCCAAAAACTGCTGGATGGTAGGAACAGCCTCACCCGTGATGAAAAAGTATATTAAAGCGCCGCTAATCTGGTCTGCAAAAAATAAATTACGGAGTTTGGTCGGTAAACCGGCGGTATTGGACAAGTGTTATTATGAAGTGGGACAAGATCCACAACAAGGCGATTTAAGGGAAAATATCGTTTTATGAAGATTGTCGTAACCGGTACACGTGGAATCCCCAACATCCTGGGCGGTGTTGAAACGCATTGCGAAGAGCTTTTCCCCCTGATTGCAGAAAAAGGCTTTGAGATTACATTGATTCGCCGGAAAAGTTACGCCAACGATGATTTAACGGAATACAAAGGTGTCCGGTTGTTGGACATCGACGCGCCGCACAAAAAAGCCTTCGAAGCTTTTGTTCATACCGCACGGGCAGTATGGACAGCTCGATTCAGGTTTCATGCCGATATTATTCACATCCATGCGGTAGGGCCGGCTTTGCTCGTTCCTTTGGCGCGCTTGCTGGGAATGAAAGTGGTATTTACTCACCACGGCCCTGACTACAACCGCGACAAATGGGGAAAACTTGCCCGATTCATGCTGCGTACAGGTGAACGCTTAGGCGTGAAATATGCCGATGAGATCATTGTTATTTCAAATGTAATCAACGATTTAATCCAAAAGAAATACAACAGGTGCGATGCACATGTAATTTACAACGGCGTTCCGAAACCGGTTTTTGTTACCCGCAACGATTACCTGGACACATGGGGAATCCAACCCGGACGATTCATATTCGCCATGGGTCGGTTTGTGCCGGAAAAAAATTTCCACCGGTTGATTCAAGCTTTTTCGTCCATCCGCCAAGATAAAATCAAATTGGTATTGGCCGGCGACGCGGATTTTGAAG
Source organism: Bacteroidia bacterium (assembly GCA_025999935.1). GTDB lineage: Bacteria > Bacteroidota > Bacteroidia > Bacteroidales > Azobacteroidaceae > Azobacteroides. The sequence goes on from BNXY01000079.1 coordinate 6,428, forward strand.
ATGACTATTCAAAGAGGCTGAAGGTGCAAGCAGCCCAAAACGGCGTTGTGCTTACAGGCTTTGTGAAAGGCGATAAACTACAGACTTTACTCTCGAACGCTCGGACTTTTGTACTTCCGTCCTCGCACGAAGGTTTGCCGATTTCGTTATTGGAAGCCATGAGTTACGGCTTACCGGTAATCGTGAGCGACATCCCCGCCAACAGGGAAGTCGGCTTGGACGAAAGCGTTTATTTCAAAGTGGAAGACTACAACCGCTTAACATTGCTTTTGGAAAATGCAATGCGGGAAACATTCTGGCCCATTCAATACTCCATGGAAAATTATCAATGGGAAACGATTGCAGTACAGACCATTGAAGTTTACAAGGATTTGTAAATTCTGCTTTCTGCCCTTAATCCTATTATTTTTTGGCAATGACAATCAACAAACTTCCGGCAGAAGCATTGAACAGGTATTGAAAAACAATGTATGGTAATAAGAGTAAAGAAATGAGTTTCCTTTTGGCCGGAGAGGTCATATTGTGTTTCAAAAAATATGAACTTTTAACATCGCCGGGAGATACCCGGACGAATATTTCGGGTTGAAAATTTTCTTTAAGTAATAAATTTTCGACACTTTTGGGACTGTGAAGAATCAAATGTCTCGGAAGTTCAAGACTTCTCCAAAAATTTTTGTTCCCGGCCAATTGGGAGGCACTGTTGGGCGTTTCAAAGACAAAATAACCGCCGGGTTTGAGAATCCGGTAAACTTCATGTACTAAGCAAGCCGGCTCTTCGATATGTTCAAATACCTGAAACATGGTAACTAAGTCAAAAGAATTGTCTTCAATTGTTGCTGTGAAAATATCGCCTGCAAAGGTATGGTGTCCCTTGTTTTTCAGAATTTTCAAGGCATTGGTGTCCGGTTCCAATCCATGCGTTTCTTTCCCGGATTTTTTTAATATATCTAAGAAAATACCCTTTCCGCATCCGATATCCAACACTTTTTCGGCATTTTTTATTATATTGAAATAAGGAAAAACCGATCGTTTGATGGGTTTAAATAACCATTTTTGGTTATTTAAAAATTGATCCAATAAATTCAATAAGAACGGAATTTTACCGGTTTCCACATGGGCGTAGTAATCTTTGGGATAAATCTTATCAAAATCTTCCGGTTTAGGAAACGGATGTTGAAACAAAATTTGACAATCAGGGCAACGATAAACTGCGTATTCATCCGAATTCTTAGGATATTGATAATCTTTGGTATGGGTATAGAAAGATATATTTTTAGTCTTACAGATGGGGCATTCTAAAATAGTCATTTTTAATTTTTATACAAAAGTACAATTTTTTTTGTTAAGAACAATGTTTGTTTCCAATTAATTCTGAATAATTAGCCGGCAACTTTCCCGCTCATTAACCCCTTTCACAATGTATATTCCTGAATTCAAGTCTCTCACATCAACCCGGATATTGTATCCACCTGCAAAGGTTTTCCTAACACATCCCTGCAAATCATAAATATTAACAGTCTGCGTTTTCCCTGAATTGTAATAGAAATATCCCTCTTTTACCGGATTCGGATAAACAGCCAACCCTTGATTTTCTATCGAATTATTTG
>BNXY01000080.1 GCA_025999935.1 Bacteroidia bacterium
ATATGAATAAGTATTGCACAAATGAAACTACCTTTGTTCTGTTTTAGAGAGAGTATTTTTCAGGTTATTTTTTAGGTTATGTTATTTTAAACTTTTATCAATATAATTCTATGGCTAAACAGACATCATTTGCTCATCAGAAGGCTGTTTTAGAGCAATTTTTATCATTACTTTCCGGGTTTGAAAATGAATTTAGAGGGTTGATTGACAGGTACGAACAGGGTATCTTATCTTTGTATGAAGATCAAGGTTTGATGGAGGAAATTTATGAAGATTATAAGAATACCTACCAAGATTCATTGACGTCTTTGATTGGAGATCTCCTAACCCGAATTCAAGAAGAAGATATACCATTTGTGGAGAAAGAAATAGATTTTATATCTTCAAGGTAATTTTAGTTTTTTTAATTTTTAAATAAATTTATGTCCGGAATGACAAAATATAACCAAAGAGAGAATAGCGTTGCCGAAGAAGCCTTAGGAGAAGCCATTGTCAATAATTTGATGAGGGGTGAGAATGTCATAATTCCGGATTTTGGATATTTGGAGTTGAAGTCTTTATCCGACAAGCGTACTGTTTTGTTTAAATCCGGCGATCGGCTTTCCGCCAAATTGGCGGTGGATGAAAAAAATGGTTTACAGTCAACCATAAATGACCTCATTTCTGCTCCATTAAAAGAAGGCAAAGTTGTTACTTTGTCAAAATTAGGCGTTTTTAGACCCATAAAAGCGGCGGAAGGATTTCGACTTTCATTTACACCCTCTCTATCTCTTCGCAAACGATTGAACGGAGAAGAAGATATTGTGGAAGTTAAAGTAAATGAAAGGAGTTCTTCGGACGAAGTTGTTGACATAAACATTAATACGGAGAAAAATGATCCTGCACCCAAACCGAGAACAGGCACGGGCAAAAAAACAGCTCAGGTGGGAGATGTTATTATACCTCAAGATGATGTTTCCGTTTCATCCAAAAAAATGAGGAATAGGGCCGGATGGCTTGTGGCAGCAGTGGCTGTGCTCGCAATTGGGTACATTGTTTGGACAAGCTTTTTTTCTAAAAATAATACAGAAGAACAGCCGCTTCCGGTTGCTACGCAGCAATCAAATAAGGTAAATCTGCCTGCTTTGTCAGAGCAACATTACGGAAATCCCATTTTTTGGGTGTATATTTATGAAGCGAATCAGGATAAACTGACTTCACCTATAAATGTACCTGCGGGAATTTCATTAGTTATTCCCGATTTAGAATAAGAATACGCTTTTGATATCAGCGACAGTTTAGAAATACATCGGGCTAACAGCCGCGCTGAATCGATTTTAAAACAATTAAAATAAATAAAGCGACACATGAAATCTGTATGCAGAGGATACACTAATCGGATGCGGATTTCATACGAAAATAATAAATAATAAAAATACGCATGAAATTTAATAACTGGATTTTATCCTTTTTCGTATTGTTGATTATCGTATCGTCTTGTACCCCTTATCGAAAAGTACAATATCTTCAAATAGAAGAAGACATGGGAAGTGAATATCAATTGGTTTCTCACTATAAAGAAAGCGTTATTCGTTTTCAGCCGGAAGATGTATTAAGTATTACGGTCAATATATTGGGTGAGCCTATACTTGCGAGTGATTTTAATTTACCCTTTGTTCCTTCGGCAACCAATGAAAACAGTACTGAAGATTACGTTAATATGGGGGTTGGAAGACAAACCTATCTGGTTGACAAAGAAGGAAATATTGATTTCCCAACGCTTGGACTCATTCAGGTAACCGGACGTACGCAAAGTGAATTGGAAAAATATATTAAGTCGGTTATTATAAGCGATTATTTAAAATCAAAAGATTATTCAAACGTTCCATGTGTCGTAACCGTGCGATTGTTGAATTTTGGAATACTAATAGCCGGAGAAGTGAATCGTCCGGGTAGAATAGCTATATCGCGAGACCATGTAAATGTATTGGAGGCTTTGACTTTAGCAGGTGATATGACTATTTACGGAAAACGGGACGATGTAAGAATCTATCGTGAAACACCCGATGGGAATATTAAGGCAATACACTTAGATCTTACGAAAGAAACAATACTTTCTTCTCCGGATTTCTATCTTCATCAAAACGATATGATTTTTGTCGCGCCGATGAGGGCGCGCGCTATTTCTGCGGATATGCCGCAACTTAGTACGATTGTCACGCTTGGGTCGTTTTTGATGACACTTATTACTTTTGCTATATATAGTATGCCAAAATAAACTGAAACGAAAAAAAACAATTAGATGGAAAATAGAAAACATAGAGACAATAAGAGTAGTTTGTCGGAAATAAACTTTCGGTGGTTTTTAGTGAGTCTGCTCATTCATTGGAAAATGTTTGCATTGTCAATGATTCTGTTCTTTGTCGGTGCATACACGTATTTGCGTTATGTAGTTCCTGTTTATAGCGTAGGAGCGTCCATTATATTAAAAGATATCAGACGAGGTGGTATGAACAATAGTGAACTTGCCATATTTGAGCAATTGGATATTTTGGATGCAAATTCTAATGTTGAAAATGAAGTGGATATTCTCCAATCGAGGAACCTTTTGGAAAGAGTTGTAATAAAACAAAGACTCTTTATCCGTTATTCTGTAGAAGGAAGATTCAAAAGTACGGAATTATATGATAGTGGAAATTCTAAATTCTATTCAACCCTTCCGGTTCGGGTATATGTTGATTCTGCGACAATAGCCGCTCTTAATACCACTATTTTTCTTACGGTATCACTCACTGAAAATTCTACTGTTCGTGTAGAAGGAAGTTATGGGTATAAAGCAATTTATAACGAATTTATTTCCCTTCCGGCTGTGATAGAAACACCGGTTGGGGATTTATTATTAGCTGCGGACGAAAACGTTTCCTTAAAAAAAGACTATCCTTTACAAATAAGAATAATGCCGCCTTTGCAGATTGCAGGGGCTTATGCGGGGGCATTGGATGTAATTTTGTCCGGAAGATCTACAACGGTAGTGCGTTTGTCATTGCCTGAAACGCATCCTAAGCGAGGTGAGGATTTCTTATCTACCTTGGTTGAGTTGTACAATGAGGATACGATGGAAGATAAGAATAAAGCCGCACAGAATGCTTCGAATTTTATTTCCGCTCGTTTGCTTTCTTTGAAAGATGAATTGAACTTTGCTGAAAAATCATTGCAAGATTATAGAGAGGACAACCATATTGCCAGTTTGCAGGATGAAGCTGAACTATACATTACAGAAGAACATAACGTATCGAATCAATTGCTTGAGTTGGAAACGAGGGATAGATTACTTTCTTATCTGTTGGAAATAGCACAGAAAGAGGATGAATTTTTGCCTTCATTACTGAACAATGTATTAGATAATAACTCTTTAATAGTTGGTATCGAAAAGTATAACCGCTTTCTTACAGACAAGAAACGGAACTTAACTGTTGCTAAGGAATCTATGCCTCTTATTCAGCGCTTGGATGATCGTCTTGCCAGAACAAAGGAGGAAGTTATTCAAAACATAAAAAGTATGCAACATACGCTGGAACAACAAAGATTGGCATCAATGACCAGAGGAGATGCATTTTCAGCAAATGTAGGAGATGTGCCGCGCCGTCAGAGAGAATCCACAGATTATTTGCGTGAACAGGATATCAAGGCGGAACTTTATGTTTTTATGTCAAAGAGATTGGATGAAATTCGTTTAACATTGGCCGTTACGGTACCAAGTGCAAAGATAATAGAATATCCTATAACTTTGGGACAAATTTCACCGCGCAGGATGTATATTTATATGTTGTATTTGATGATTGGTTTTATTTTCCCCTATATTGTAATTGGATTGCGTGAAATGCTCAATTATAGATTGACAAATGAGGAAGAAATTCGCCGTTTTATCGACACTCCGGTTGTCGTGTCTTTGCCTTATGTAAAAACGAAAGACACGTTGGTTGTTACGCCTACGGCCACTTCTCCGATTGTGGAACGTTTCCGCCTATTACGTACGAATTTGCAGTTTGTATTGGATAGTCCGGAAAAGAAATCTATTTTGGTTACTTCCACCATTAGCGGTGAAGGAAAAACATTCTTGTCTATCAATTTGGCAATGATATTTTCGTTAAAATACAAAACGATATTGGTGGGTTTGGATATTCGTCGTCCGAAGATAAATACTTATCTGAATTTACCCAAACAAGAAGGCTTGATTGCTTATTTAACAGGAGAAAAAACCAATTTGGATGCTTTAATTTACAAAAATGTGAATGATTCTGATATGGATGTTTTGATAACCGGAATTATCCCGCCTAATCCCAACGAGTTATTGATGGAGAAAACCTTGGATAATTTATTCCAGGAACTTCGCGAACGCTATGATTATATTATTATCGACAGTTCTCCGGTAGGTAGTGTGTCCGACGCCTTTTTATTAGACAGGGTTTCTGATGTCGCTCTTTTTGTAATACGGAAGGATTATTCTCCAAAATCATCTGTCTCTTTGGTGAACAATATTTTTGAAGAAAAACGGTTGAAGAATGTAAACATTGTATTAAATGCATTTAATGCAGGGAAAATTGGCCGTTACGGCTACGGATATTATGGTGGCGGCGGTTATGGATATGAATCAAACAGTTAATTTAACTAAAAAAGTAAACAAATTTAAATATCAAAATTATGAAGAGGAAGAATATGAGAAAAATGATTGTTTTATGGGTTACAATGGTTGTATCAACCTTTGTATTTTCTGTTTTGGCTCAACAAGAGTCGAAATTAGAAGACTTTGTTAGTAAGAGCCAATATAAGAATAATTGGTTCATTTCTATTGGAGGCAACGCAAACTTGATGAATGGGGAACAAGATAAAGAATTTTATTTGAGTGATCGTATTACGTATGGTGGTCAAATTACCATTGGTAAATGGTTGCCTTCTAACTTTGGGATGCGTCTTCAAGCAAATGGTGGTGTTTTACGAGGATTTAACTATGCATGGCATATTGATCCGGGCTATTATACAGCAAAAGATGGTAATCATCTTCCATGGCCAAAGGGGCTGTATGCAGCCCCAAGTTATAATGGAAGCCAACTACCTGATGATGCACTTATGGCGGCTTTTAGCGACAGAACAAGTAAAGATTTTAATTTTGTTTATAGCAAAGACGCTGCAAAAGATCAAAAGAAAAATGCTTTTGCACAAGAATTTAATTATATGACCACCACAGTAGATTTGATGTACAATTTGACGGATCTCTTTCGTGGTTATACCAAGGAAGAGGGGAATACGCTTGAAGTGATTCCTTTTGTCGGCTTGGGCCTTATTACGGCTTTTGATAATAAATATACAACTCCTGATTTTTATCAATTTGTGGCAAAAGTAGGTTTCCGTTTAAATTATAATATAACTAAAAAAATAGGGGTTTATTTAGAAGCGCAAGGTAATGTAACTGATCCTGAATTTGATGGTTACAAGGGAACTGCTATGTTTGACGCTGTATCCAACATTGGTTTAGGTCTCCAATATTCGCTAAACAAAAACTATCCATCATCCATTGCAAAGTTGGCATGGGATGAAATTAATGAGTTGAATAAGAAAGTCAATGAAAATCGTAGCTTGATAGAAAATCATCAGGATATTTTGGAAAGACAACAAGATTTGTTGGATAGATTGCAAAATTGTTGCGACGAAAAACCGGTTGTAATAACAACTCCTCCTGTAAAAGGGTGGAGACCTGAATATATCCGTTTTACGCTTGATTCGCATGTTATCCAACAAGTGGAGCGCTATAAGATTGATGATGCTGTCGAATACCTTAAAGCAACTCCGGAAAGTAAAATCCTTTTAATAGGTTATGCGGATAAACAAACAGCTACTCCTCCCTATAACTTGAAGTTAAGTCAAAAACGGGTAGAAGCGGTTGCCGCAGAATTTAAACGTTTGGGTATTGAATCGAATCGTATAATCGTTGAATGGAAAGGCGATAAAGAACAACCATTTTCACAAAATGATTGGAATCGGGTTGTTATTATGGTTGAAAGAAAATAAATTAAATTTTGAGCCAAAGTTTACAAGTCTATCTTATGTGAATATAGGTTGATTTGTAAACTTGTGGCTTTTTTGTATGGAAATATGAAGAAAATTTTACCTGTTTTAGCCGATTTACTAATTATTTATGGCAGTATAATCCTAGTATTTTATTTATTTGAATATAACCATTTGCTTGAAAATTTTGAAGAAAACTTTCAAGCGTTTGAGATTGTGTACCCATTTATTGGCGTATTTTGTCTGATATTGTTGTATGCTTTCGGATTGTATGATATAATCCATAAAGATATTCCTGAATTAATTTATCTTGTTTTTCTTGTTTCAATATCATTGATGTTTGGAATTATGGGATTTTGTTTTTTAGTAAAGGATGTTGCTTTGGCTTTTCCCCGTAGTGTAATTATTTTCAGTACGCTTCTTTTCTTTATTCTGTTATCGGTATGGCATTTTTTTCTTTGGATACTGTATCATAAAAGACATTCTCCGAAAAAAATAACGATTGTCGAAGGCAAGGACAGCCGTTTATCTGAAATTGTAACGAATGGATACGCTCGTTTCTATCAGATAGAAAATAGATGTACGGAAAATGATTCTGCTTTATCCGCAAAAATCAAGTCGGTGGATGAAGTTTTTATCCATGCTGATATTTCACCGGAAGCAAGAGAAAAAATATTGATGCTTTGCTTCAAGTATGATAAAGCGGTTCTTTATATACCTAAATATTTTGATTTGAAAGTAATATCATCTTCTTTATATAAAACAGGAGATATTCCCACATTTCGTATTTCTGATATGAGCCTTTCTCCAGAAGACCATTTTGTTAAACGCATCATCGATGTGTTTTTTGGAACGGTTGCTTTAATTCTCTCAATACCTTTATTTTTGATATTTTCAATTCTAATCAAATTGGATGGAGGGCCTGTTTTTTATATACAAGAGCGATTGACATTAAATGGAAAGCCTTTTAAAATGTTTAAGTTTAGGACAATGAAGCCAAATGCAGAGGCGGATTCCGGCCCGGTCTTGGCAATAAATAATGATCAGCGTATTACTAAAGTTGGAAATTTTATGCGGATTTTGCGGGTGGATGAAATTCCGCAACTGCTGAATATTCTCAAAGGAGAGATGAGTATTGTAGGCCCTCGCCCGGAACGTTCTTTTTTTGTACAACAATTTGAGCAAGAGATTCCGGAATACCATTATCGTTTCAGAGTAAAAGCCGGTTTGACCGGATTGGCTCAGATTGAAGGGAAATATAATACAAGTGTTGAAGATAAACTTCGTTATGATTTGATATACATCAATAGTTATTCTGTAATAAAAGATTTCCTGATTATGTTACGGACGGTAAAAGTATTGTTTTTCAAAAGCAGTACAGAAGGAATAAAAGTTTAAAAATGGAGGTTTGATAATCATTTGAATGGATAAGCCGGTGGATGTTGAAATATCTGTAGTTTTAGCTGTGTATAATGGGGAATTGTATCTAAAAGAAGCTATTGATTCCATATTATCTCAGACATTTAAAGACTTTGAATTTATTATTGTAAATGATGGTTCTACGGATTCTACCGCCGAAATAATTTTGGCTTGTGATGACCCCCGGATTGTATATATTGAGAATGAAGTGAACAAAGGCCTGATATTCAGCTTGAATTTAGGGCTATCCTTGAGTAGGGGAAAGTATATTGCTCGCATGGATGCGGATGATATTGCACTTCCCAAAAGGTTACAGGTTCAATACGATTTTATGGAATCACATCCTGAAATTGGGCTTTGCGGCTCAATTGTAGAGGCTTTTTATGAAGGTACGCAGAAAAAAATAGTGGTTCAATTTCCGGAAGACGATAAATCCATTCGGGTTTATGCTTATTTTCAGTCTCCTTTTTGTCATCCAACCGTGATGTTTCGTAAAGAAATTATTACTA
>BNXY01000081.1 GCA_025999935.1 Bacteroidia bacterium
AAGTTCAAAGGGATTGAAGGCGACTTGATGCGGGTGAAAGGGCATAAACGGGTGATTGTGAAGTTGGAGGGCGTTTGTACGCTGGCTATGACGTTTATTCCGATGGAGTATATGGAGGTAATAGAAAGATATTATGATTGAAAATAAAAAAATATTGGTAACGGGAGGCGCCGGATTTATCGGTTCCAATCTTTGTGAAACATTATTGGAGTTGAATAATACCGTTGTTTGCTTCGATAATTTTTCAACCGGAAAGGTCGAAAACATCCAACATTTGTTCAGCAATAAAAACTTCAAACTGATGGTAGGCGATATTCGGCGTTTGGAAGATTGCCGGAAAGCAGTGGATGGGGTTGACTGTACTCTTCATGAAGCCGCTTTAGGTTCCGTACCTCGTTCCATTAAAGACCCGCTTACAACCAATGACGTAAATATTTCCGGCTTTTTGAATATGCTGGTTGCCGCAAGAGATGCGAAAGTCAAACGGTTTGTCTATGCAGCCAGTTCTTCAACTTATGGCGATTCTGTCAGTCTGCCCAAAGTAGAGGATACCATTGGTAAACCGCTTTCGCCGTATGCGATTACGAAATATGTCAATGAATTATATGCCGATATTTTTTCCCGCACTTATGGTTTAGATTGTATAGGTTTGCGCTATTTTAACGTTTTCGGCAAACGGCAAGACCCGAACGGCGCGTATGCGGCAGTTATTCCTTTGTTTGTAAAGCAATTAATCAATCACGAATCGCCGGTAATTAATGGAGATGGCGAATATTCACGTGATTTCACCTATATAAAGAATGTGGTTCAGATGAATTTGCTGGCTTTATCCACAGAAAACAAAGAAGCTTTGAATACTGTATATAACACCGCTTACGGCGAGCGTACTACACTGAATCAGTTGGTAAACTATCTCAAAGAATATCTCAGCAACTATGATCCAGCCATAGCCAATGTTGAAATTATACATGGCCCCCATCGGATAGGTGATATTCCTCATTCACTGGCGAGCATAGAAAAAGCACAAAAATTGTTGAATTATCAACCACAGTACAGCATGAAACAAGGATTGAAAGAAGCGGTGGAATGGTATTATGAAGAGTTAAGAAATAAGATTTAAGAAATATGATAAAAATTGCATTAATCGGATTGGGGTACGTAGGATTACCCTTGGCGCGTTTGTTTGCGACAAAATATCCTGTTGTTGGTTTTGATGTGAACAAAAAACGGGTGGATGAATTAATGTCGGGTCACGATTGCACCTTAGAAGTGGACGATGCTGTTCTAAAATCCGTCTTGTCGCCCTGTCATTGCGGGCTTGACCCACAATCTCCCAATAAAACCGGGTTATTATGTTCGAGCAATTTAGAGGATATTAAAAATTGCAATTATTATATAGTAACCGTTCCTACTCCGGTTGATAAAAATAACCGGCCCGATTTAACACCTTTATATAAAGCCAGTGAAACAGTCGGCAAGGTAATCAAAAAAGGCGATATAGTGATTTACGAGTCAACCGTTTACCCGGGTGCAACGGAAGAAGACTGTATTCCGGTAGTTGAAAAAACATCGGGATTGAAGTTCAATGTTGATTTTTTTGCCGGCTATTCCCCCGAACGAATCAATCCGGGCGACAAAGAGCATACAGTTGAAAAAATTAAAAAAGTAACTTCCGGTTCTACACCCGAAACAGGCAAATTGGTTAATGAATTATATTCATCTGTCATACAGGCCGGTACGCATTTGGCTCCGACAATTCGTGTAGCGGAAGCAGCTAAAGTGATTGAAAATTCGCAACGCGATATTAACATTGCTTTTGTCAACGAATTGAAAAAGATTTTCGACAAAATGGGAATTGAGACGAATGCCGTATTGGAAGCCGCCGGAACGAAATGGAACTTTTTGCATTTCAAACCCGGTTTGGTGGGCGGGCATTGCATCGGTGTCGATCCGTATTATCTGGCTCAGAAAGCGCAGGAATACGGTTATCATCCTGAAATTATCCTTGCCGGTCGTCGGATGAACGACAGTATGGGTGAATATGTGGCTTCGGAAGTTGTCAAGAAAATGATTAAGCAAGGGATACAGGTAAAAGGGTCGAATATTCTTGTGCTTGGTATTACTTTTAAGGAGAATTGTCCGGATATTCGGAATAGCAAGGTGGTGGATGTAGTCAAAGCCTTGAAGGAATATGATACGAATGTTACGATTTACGATCCTTGGGCGAATCCGGAAGAGGTGAGGCATGAGTATGGCTTGGAGGTTTTGACGGAAATGCCGGAAGAAAAATTTGATGCCGTGGTGATGGCGGTAGCGCATAGAGAGTTTAACAAAATAAAATTAAACAGTGAAATGATTTATTCGATAAAAAATTAACTTTATGAGGAGATCTTATAAAAAAAACGTAATTTTGTGAAGTAAAACAAAAGAATGCAAAAAGAAACCCAACATATTGAACTTAAGGCGAATTTCAATGAAGATGTCATTGAAACACTTGTTGCTTTCGCCAATGCCAAAGGCGGGAAAGTGCTTGTTGGGGTGGATAATGGCGGGAAACCGATTAAGAATTTCACAATCGGAACTGAAAGTTTGCAAAATTGGATTAACGAAATAAAAAATAAAACGCAACCGCAGATTATTCCCGATGTTTACGTTGAGACCCTTGATAACAAAGAGATTGTTGTATTTGAAGTGCAGGAATATCCGATAAAACCTGTAGCCTGTCGCGGAAAATATTTTAAGCGAGTAAAAAATTCCAATCATTTGTTGTCTGTTACGGAGGTGGTAAATTTGCATCTGCAAACGCTCAATACAAGTTGGGATGCCTATCCCGATATGGTTCATTCGTTTGACGAAATTTCACTTGAAAAAGTGCAGGCAGCTGTTGAAATAATGAAAACCAACGGACTGACAATAAACGAAACGCCCATTGCCTTTCTGCAAAAGAAAGATTTGCTTCGTGAAGGGAAACTGACTAATGCCGCTTATCTGTTGTTTAAAATAAACGATTCTTTTCTTACAACTGTTGAATTGGGACGTTTTCAAACCCCAATAATCATTAAAGACTCAGCGCGAACAAAAGCGGATATACTTACCGAAATAGAAGATGTATTGATGTTTGTCCGTAAACATACGAATAAAAGAATGATTTTCACAGGTGAAGCCCGCCGCTTGGAAAAATGGCAATATCCTATGGAGGCAATCCGCGAAATTGTAATCAATATGATCATCCACCGTGATTACCGTTCCACTGCCGATTCGATTGTGAAAATTTTTGATAATAAAATAGAGTTTTACAATCCGGGAAAATTACCCGATGATATTACCATAGAAGATTTACTTGCAGGAACGTACAAATCCAATCCGCGCAATAAACTGATTGCCGATGTTTGCAAAGATATGCGTATAATAGAAAAATACGGTTCCGGCATAAGCAGAATACGCGATTATTTCAAAGACGAAGGATTGCCTGAACCGAAATTTGAACTTATTACCGAAGGTTTTCAGGTAACTGTTTTTGGAGAAGATTTTGTTGAGCATCAAGAAACCCATCAAGAAACCCATCAAGAAACCCATCAAGAAACCCATCAAGAAAATTTAGATAAAGTATTGGAACTGATTTCTTTAATGGGTAATAAATCATATACAACTAAAGAATTGATGGATTTGTTGGAATTAAACGATATAGTTAATTTTAGAATTTTGTATCGTACTCCTGCCATACAAGCAAGTTATATCACAATGCTTTATCCCGACAATCCGAGACATCGGAATCAAAGGTATTTTTTAACGGAAAAGGGAAAGGCGGCTATTGGAAAGTAAATAAAGATTTCAATTACATGGGGGCATTGACAGAAAATTTTGTAGCACAGACATTTGCCTCAAAAAACAGGAAACTTTATTATTGGACTTCGGGCAATGAAGCCGAAGTGGATTTTTTGTTGTCGCAGGAATCGGGCATTATTCCCTGCGAAGTAAAAGCAGCAGACAATGTTAAATCCAAAAGTTTATCCGTTTATGTATCAAACTACAAGCCACACTATGCTGTCCGGATTTCGGCAAAAAATTTCGGTTTTGAAAACGGTATAAAATCTGTGCCTTTGTATGCAACGCATTGTATTGAATGAAATAAATGACTATCCGCATAGGAATGCAAAAAGAAACCCAACATATTGAATTTAAGCCGAATTGTCAAGTTACGGTTTTTGGTAGAAAAACAGCACAAAATATAGGTGGTCAAATAGGTGGTCAAATTCTAACCAAAGCACAAAATGATATGTTGAAATTGATAAAAGAGAATAATAGTATCACTCGAGAGGAATTGTCAGAAAGGTTGAAAATAAATTCTTCTGCCGTTCAAAAACACCTTGACAATCTGAAAAGGCGAGGCATTATAGAACGAATCGGGAAAACACGAGGTTATTGGAAGATAACGAAAAAATAAGGCTATATTATTCTCTAATTGTAACCGCGGTTACAGTAACAGCCGTTACAATTCAAAAATAATTTGTATCTTTGCAGCGAAAAATAGTTGAATTATGTTGAAGTTTTATGATCGCGAAAAAGAAACAGTTCTTTTGGAGAAAATTGAGCAAAAGTCGTTGGAGTCTGCCCAAATGACTTTCATTGTGGGGCGGCGACGTATTGGGAAAACGGCTTTGCTTACGCACACTTTTCAGGGAAAGCCGGCATTGTATTTTTTTGTAGAGAAAAAGAACGAGGCTTTACTTTGTGAAGAATTTTCGAACGAGATCCGCAACAAATTGGAAGTAAATATTTTTGGCGAGATGCATTCTTTCAAAGATGTATTTGGTTACTTGATGGAACTTTCTCAAATTCGACACTTCACATTGATTATTGATGAGTTTCAGGAGTTCCGAAATATCAACTCGTCAATTTACAGTGAAATGCAGAACACTTGGGACTCAAATAAAGATAAAAGTAAAATCAACCTTATTCTTTGTGGCTCTGTTTATTCGCTAATGAAACAGATTTTTGAAAATTCCAAAGAGCCGCTATTTGGCAGGGCAACAGCCAGAATGCATATTAAAGCATTTGATATTGATACGATTAAAGGAATTATTCGCGATTATCGCCCCCATTTTTCCAACGAAGATTTGCTGGCATTTTATCTTTTTACCGGCGGGGTCGCAAAATATGTTGAATTGCTGGCTGATGCAAAAGCCTTTACGCTGAAAAGTATTGTGAATGAGATTTTTTCGGACAACTCTCTTTTTCTTGACGAAGGCAAAAATGTGTTGATAGATGAATTTGGCAAAGATTATGGAAACTATTTTTCGATACTCTCGCTTATTGCCTCATCCAAAACCTCGCGTTCGGAAATAGAATCGATTTTGAATATGAATATTGGTGGTTTTTTGGATAAATTGGAGAATGAATACGGCTTGATTACTAAAGTGCGCCCTATTTTGTCGAAACCAGCCGGAAAAAATGTGAAATATCGAATCAACGACAATTTTCTGAATTTTTGGTTTCGGTTTATTTATAAATATCGTGGCGCTGTGGAAACAGAAAGCTTTGATTATCTGAAAAATATAGTTAGTAGAGATTATAAAACGTATAGTGGACAAATTTTGGAGCGGTATTTCCGTGAAAAAATCAGGAAGGAAGAAAACCTTTCGGCAATTGGGGCATATTGGGAAAGTGGTAATCAGAATGAGATTGACATTGTGGCAATCAACGAATATGAGAAGCGTGCTATAATTGCTGAAGTAAAACGCAATGCCGAAAAAATAAACATAAACACCTTACAGGAAAAAGCAAAAACGCTTGTAAGTAAACAACTTTTGGATTACTCAATAGAATATCGCGGATTGTCGATGGAAGAAATGTAAGAGCAAATATCCCCAAATTCAAATTTCGTAAATATTGACACATTGCAGTCTGTACAAAGTTAAATCTAAAAGTTTATCCGTTTATGTATCAACGTACAAGCCACACTATGCTGTCCGGATTTCGGCAAAAAATTTTGGTTTTGAAAACGGTATAAAATCTGTGCCTTTGTATGCAACGATTGTATTGAATGAAATAACAGTCCCTGTTATCCGACAATGAAAATTTTTCCGAAAAAGACACTGGAAAAGACACTGAAAAAACAACAAGAAATCAGAAAATAACATTACCTCAGAAGAATTGACTGATATTGTTGGTATTAATTTACGCAATATAAGGCAAACATAGCCAAACTCAAAGCCAAAAGTATAGTCAATCCCTTATAAAGCTACATATTTTATTATGAACAACAGAAGAGATTATTCCGGTTTCGTAAATATTGACACAACGATTCATATATACAAAAATTTGGCATCTGACAATCAATTACCTATTTTGGATTACTCTAATGACGAATTGAGTATGGATCGAACTTATTTTTATAATTCCGAACATTTGAACAGTAAGGGGGCTGATATATTTACAAAAAAATTATTAGTGGACTTAGACACAATTAGACCTTAGACTTTAATATAAAAAATATGCCTCCATCAAAGTCAGCGACAATTATAAAAAACACTGGATTATTGTATTTTCGGATGTTTTTAAGCATGATCGTATCCTTATACACTTCGCGTATCGTATTGAATACACTTGGTGTGAGTGATTTTGGAATCTATAACGTAGTTGGATCTCTTGTTACTTCATTTGCATTTATTCATAGCGCAATGTCCGGAGCCGTTCAAAGGTTTTTTGCTTTTGAAATAGGGCGAAATAATTATGAAAAATTAAATAAATTATTTAATGTTGCAATTGTTATTCATTTTGGGGTTGCTTTAGTTATTATTTTATTAGTAGAATATCAGTATTGTGGAAGTTGGGTTAAAACTTATAATCGTATTTCTTTTACAAATATCTCCTTATGATAAATTAAAAATATATGCCATTTTAACCTGTGGCGTGGCTATTTTAATAAGGATAACCTATGAATTTTATTGTAAACGAAACTTTCCATCAGTTAACTTTCAATTTTTATGGGATAAAATTGCTTTTAAGGAATTGATTGGTTTTTCAAGTTGGAATCTATTAGGATGTTTGTCTGGAGTGCTGAGAGTTCAAGGTGTCAATGTATTATTAAATGTATTTTTTGGTACAATCATAAATGCAGCTCAAGGAATTGCCAATCAAGTTACCAGTGCAGTCAGTGGATTCGTCACGAATTTTCAGACGGCATTGAATCCCCCGATTGTAAAGTATTATGCCTCAAATAATACTGAAAAATTTACTAATTTGGTATTTCAGGGAGCGAAATTCTCTTATTATGTCATGTTTTTAATTTCATTGCCAATAATTTTAGAAACGGGATATGTTTTGAAAATATGGCTTAAAATGACACCTGATTATGCGGTCTTGTTTTGTCAATTGTCTTTAATTTTTTGCTTAATAGATTGTTTGTCAGGACCATTAACAGTAGCAACAATGGCAACAGGAAAACAAATGCTCTATCAAATAATTGTTAGCGGAAGTTATTTGGTGATACTTCCTATGTCCTATATATTATTAAAATTAGGGTTTCCACCACAGACCACACTATTTGTTTGTATTGTTATTGCAATTTTAGCACTCTTTGGTAAATTGTTTGTTTTGAAAAAGTTGATTAATTTTTCTTTCATCCATTTTGTTAATCAAGTTTTAGTAAGAGTAAGTATCGTGACGGTCGTATCTATCATACAGCAATTCAGAGCTAAAAAATAATTAATTGAAAATAAAACAGATAGAAAAGTTGCATAAATAAATATTTCCGGCTAAATTTGCAGCCTAAGAGCGCGCAGGAGGGGCTTTCGCCCCTTTGTTGGAGGCTGAGCTTCTAGCTACAGTGTTCTTTCATATTTTAGAAAAAAAAGCCGCAAGGAAGTTGTGATAACTGTGCCTTGCGGCTGTTGTTTT
>BNXY01000082.1 GCA_025999935.1 Bacteroidia bacterium
GCCGATTTTCAGGAGTTTTGGAACAAAGCGATTGCCGATGCCAATAAAATTCCACTGGATCCATTATTGACTTTACAGCCCGAACTTTGTACACCGACTTTGAATGTTTATCACATTCGTTTTCAAAACTATGCTTGGGGAAGTTATATTTACGGCATGCTTTGCGTTCCTAAAAAACCGGGCAAATACCCCGCTGTTTTGCAAGTTCCCGGCGCCGGATTACATTCTTTTTCAGGATATAAATCACTTGCCGACAAAGGGGTTATCACTTTGGAAATAGGTATTCACGGTATTCCGGTCAATTTGCCGGGACAGGTTTACTCCGATCTTGCCAACACAGCCTTGAATGGTTATGCACAATACAATCTCGACAATAAGGATAAATACTATTTTAAAAGAGTGTTTATGGGATGTAAACGCGCCATTGATTTTTTCTACACATTAGAAGAATTTGACGGACAACGAGTTGCTGTAATGGGCGGAAGCCAGGGAGGCGCCTTGGCAATTATTACCGCCGCACTCGATCCCCGTGTCAAATGCTTTGCATCACGCCATCCGGGTATGTGCGATTTAACGGGATTTATGAATGGAAGACCCGGCGGTTGGCCTACTTTGAAAAATAATCCGAATATTACCTTACAACTTGAAACCACTCAATATTACGATGTCGTTAATTTTGCCAGAATATTAAAAGTACCCGGCTATTACACCTGGGGGCTTAATGATACGGCTTGTTATCCTACCACTACCTTTTCGGCGTACAATGTAGTGAGCGCCGAAAAAACATTGAACGTGTTTGAGGAAACGGCGCATTGGCATTTTCCTGAACAAAATGCGGCATTTGAAAACTGGGTATTGAATAAATTGGGTGT
Organism: Bacteroidia bacterium; assembly: GCA_025999935.1. GTDB lineage: Bacteria > Bacteroidota > Bacteroidia > Bacteroidales > Azobacteroidaceae > Azobacteroides. The sequence continues at coordinate 873 of BNXY01000082.1, forward strand.
CAAATAAATTATCGTAACCGGATACAAATTATGTATTCTATGACAAAAAAATGGAAAATAAAATCTATGAATTTATAGCGGAAATAAGGAAGGTTCCTGATATTGATGGAGCATATATTGAATTTCCATATGACTTAAAAAAAGAATTTGGGAAAGGACGGATTAAAGTTCACGCTGAATTTAATGGAGAACATTATGATGGAAGCATTGTGAATATGGGGCTAAAAAATAATGATGGATCAATTTGTTACATAATAGGTATACGAAAAGATATACGGAAAAAAATAAATAAAAATTATGGTGATAAAATCAACGTAAAAATAAAGGAAAGAGATGTATGAACACAATAGATGAATATATTGAAACGTTTGAACCAAATATTCAAAAGACATTAAATGAAATATGGAATTTCATAAAAATGAAGTTCCGGCAGCACCAGCGCCCAAAGAACGGGCAAGTTACCGCGCTAAATTGATACTCACACTGATTCCGAAACTGGATTTTGATAAGGGATAGGCTGTCGATGAAACCAAGGGATTGCTAATCTGTTTATCGTAAAAAGCTTGTAGCGTGATCAATCTACTCAGATTGTAGTCTCCCGAAATTTTTATCATGGTCTGGGCGTTTCCGTTGATTGCCTGCGTGAAATTGTCTTGTATTTTGCGAATCAAATTCTGTGTTTTCTTGTAAGAAATATCGGCTTTAACCGTAAATTCATTATTAAAATTAGCGCCTCCTGTTTTTTTGATTTTTAGGATTTTATTGAAATTCTCGAAACGATAGCCGGTGCCGAATGTGAAATCCGTTGTAACAATTTCTCCAATTTGATAAGACGAAACATTCAGGTTGACGTTGCGGGTTGTATTGTATTGCAGTTTCAAGCTCACATTATTCAGGAAGGTGGAATTGATTCCAATCAAAGGATTAAACGCCTCGGTTATGCTGACCGCAGTAATGTCGTAAGGAGAGGACGGATAAGGATTATTGGAGGTTATACTCTGAATAAATCCGAGTCCGTCGTCGCCATTGATGCCGACCCAATTCAGGAACGAATTGAAAGCGCCTACCGTATAAACACTTCTATATTTGTGTTCTAATGTAAAATTTTTGAAATATTTATTTACAAAAGGCATTTGCATTAATCCGTCATAAGTAATATCCCAATTGGGAAGCAGACTCAACAAAGAAGGGAAGGCCGACAAGCCGATCGAATGGGCGTTTTTACCGGTATAGGCAGCCAGAAATGCCGGTATCAAAACATCTGTCGAATTGGGATTTACACCGCCGTTTGCCGGATCGTAAGCTTGTCCAGCCAGATTGGAGCCGGCCAGAAAACCGGCGTTCGGATAATGGGTGTTGCCGTATTGTCGTTCTAACCTGCCTGCGATGATTGACCGGTTATTCAGAAAATTATTAAAAGATTTGGAATAATAGCCGTTGGCGGCATTAACCGGTTCGAAAGCCGATTTCAAGGAAACGGTGGTCATCATGAAATCGCCGGTAATTTTAGGGGGCATATTGTCGTACATGAAATAAACCTGATTCCGCTTGGTGCTTGTTCGCGTGGCGTTCAAATTGATGCGCATCCCGATAAAAGGCTCCAATAGCGCTTGAAGGCTGAATGTACTCCGCTTGTTGAACATGGCAGGCATGATGTTTTCATTGTTTTTTACCAGCCAATCATTTTGGTCGGCTTTTTTCAGATAATCTTCTCCGGCTAAGCCAAAAGCGAAATCCAAGCCGGGCGCGTTCCCGAACGGAGTGGAGCCTTGTCCGAAAAAATTTCCGATTTGCGGACGGAAGTTGGGAACCATCATATCGCTGCTTTGGGTGTAAGAGAAATCGATGCTTCTAACCATCATCAGTATCCGTGCGGCGCCTTGTGCAATTTTATACCATTGTAAATCTTCGAGCGGCGGCAACTGGGAAATAGTCAATTTCAGGTTTACGCTATCTTTGTTCTTGATTTGAATGGCGTTATTGTCGAGGGATTTGTATTTTATTTCGTATAATTTCCCGTTCGCTCCGCGCGCGGTTATCCGCAAACGTTTATTATCCAACTGGTGCCGGACGATGGTGGCGGAATCCGGATTTAGCGTGATTTCGCTTTCATATTTCTTCTTTTTCTTTTCTTCCGTCCGGATTTGTTCCAATTCACGCCGGCTTGAATTTCTTCCGTTAAGATTAGCGCTTGCTGTTGTCCTCCTGGTCGTATATTTTTTATTCACTTCGTCTAAAAATTTGGATTTATTATAGAGGTTCAGCATATTTAATTTTACGCTTTCCAATCCGATTGTACGGCTGTTGGTAATATCGTTTCCGATTTCTACACCGGGTAAATTAATTGCAGCTCCCTTATGCCATTCATAATTGCTGTTGAATGTCAAAGCAGCGGTAATAAAATTCAGAATGGGAATGCTCTGGAATGGAAGGGCGTATGTAGCTGAAAAAGTTTGTTTGTATTCCATGGGTGTTCCTAAATTCTTGATGCTTTGTAATACGGAATCCTTCCACAAAGAATATTCGTCCGGATTAAATTTCTTGCTAACTTGAACGTGAGGCGTTTCAATCCGGGCATTGGTTCCCGAATTAAAAGACATTTTTAGATCTTGGAATAAATTATCCCACTGGATATCCATATTGCGATACCACATAAAATCTTCACGGAAAGAAGCCGGAATCATATTTTCGCCCATATTTCCCAAGTCCCGCAGTTGAAATTCGTAATAATCCCGTGAAATATCCGAGTTCAGAGCGATGCTGTTTGGCAAATAATTAATTCCAAAATCTTGGAAGAAATTACCATTTGCGTTGGTTTTAGCGTTCGACACAGCGGGAGCGGAGTCGCCGGCGCTTTTCTTAAACGGTTGCCAAGGCTTAATCATCGGAGAATAACTATAATTGAGATTGGCGCGTGTGTTGGTTGTCCGGTCGTATTGGGTGGTTGCATTTTGAATATTATCCTCCGTAAAAGAATAACCCAAAGATAAGTTTGCCGGGTCGTAAGGCATTGGCTTTTTACTCTGGATATCGACTCCTATATTGTTGAAATTGATGGATTTGTAACTTCTTTTATCTTGAGCGAAATTTTTGATGGAATCTTTTTCCGCTTTCGTTTCAACCGCATCCAAAGCGTCTTTCAATAAAACATCCTGGTCTAAGGGATTGTATTTCGGGCTAACTACTTCTTCCCTGTAAGAGTAGTAAAAAGGAATACTTACCTTGGCTTTTTCAGGGAAAAACCGGCCAAGTTCCAATTGCGTTCCCACATTGAATTGGTGGGTATCATCCAGATTTCGTTCCATAAGGCCCTGATCCAAACCGCCAAATCCTGCGGTTTCTTTCTTGCCGGAAAAATTAAGGGAACCCCAATCGGAAAGGCCGACAAAGAGATTGGCATTTCCTGCCCATCCGCCATCTTCATTAAATTCCGTCAAACGCAATTCGTTTACCCACATTTCTACGGATTGGGTACTCCGGGAATTATTGCGAACACCTATCATGATTACTTTCACATCCGAGGTGCTGGGATTTCCGACGACAGTAACTTTGTTCATGGGTTTTTCCGGATCAAAATCGGAATAAGGCGTATAATAGGTTACACTCGATCCTTCTTTTCGTTTTTCTTTGTTGCGGGCTAATTTAAGATTGGTAAGCAATTCAAACGGAAAATCAAACATATTTGATTGCGGCCAAACGATTTCCCGCGAGGCGGAACTGCTTTCGTCGTAACGTCCCGGAGGCGTAACTTTTACCGGTATTTCATATTCATAATAATTGTTCTTATAATCCGATCCCAAACGGATAAATATCGAAAGGTCGTTGTCTTGTAAATCCTGTAAATTATCCGGTAGTTTTTCGGCATGGGAAAACATCTGAATCCTGCGATACTGCCGGGTATCCAATGCCGCAGATTTATATATGGCACGGGCGTCTCCCGGCGCCAAGTTGGTAATTTCCGCCGATAAGGATTGTTCGTTTTGCTGCCGCAACTGGGGTTGGCCGGGGTCTAAAATGCGGTTTACTCCCGGAGGCATCACGTAATTGACCGGTTGTTTGCTGCCGTTTTCTTCAATATTGACGGTTGACAGGCTGATGCCGGCATTGCCGGAAGGCGGTAAATTCGGATTGGACAAGTCTTTGGTATAGACGCGCCAATTGCCGTGAACCAATTGAAAAGTCCCGAACCGGAGAATTACCGAATCGGAGAAATTGGTCAGAAACATCCGCATGAACCGGATGGTTTTAAAATCCCGGATATCGCCGTATTTACTTTCAAACTCGTGGATGGGAACCTTGAACTTATACCAGGCGACCGTTTCATTCTTGCCGTTTTTCAATGACGGTTTCACCTCTAATTTTTGTACAATGAAATTTTTTCCTACCGTCATGTCTTGCGGACGGATAGAAATATTGTATTGGAAATATTTTTCGCTCTCATTCAAGGTGTTGTCCTGATTAATATCTTCTACATCCGGAACGAGTTTAGCGGCTGTATTGTAATTTTCCGGAGAATCTTCGGCATCGGCGGAGTTTCCTTCTACTCCGTTGTAATGTTTGTATCGTCCCAAAATGGGCATCTCCATCCGGTCGTAGTCGGAACCTCTGAAATAGTGATAATTATCGCCGGCCGGGTCGTTGATCGGAGAGAACGGATCGTCGCGCATGGCCTGTAAAGCGTCCGGCGACAAGCGGTTTTCTAAATTTTCCAAATAATCGGCGTAAGTGGGATATGCAAATTCCGCGTCATTGATTAATCCGTCAAAACCGACGTCTTGGTATTTGCGGGCGCCTTTTGTATTGTCGAAAGCGTACACCATTGATTGTTGTTTCGGTACTAAACCCCAGGCGGTTTTTTCCACTTTGGTCGTGTCGCCGTCGATGGGTAAGCCGTTTTCAAAAAATTTCTTTTCGTCTTTCAGAATATCTTCCGAAATTTCTCCCAGATTGAAGTACAAATCGCCACCCGATGCGTTTGGATTGTAGATAAAAGGATCCAGCAACCAGAACTCAATGGTTTCAAAATTATTGGCTTCAAAATCGGTAAATCCGCTTTCGATTTTGCGGGTAATACCTCCCCAACGCTTTTCGGGAGATAATAATTTTCCATCCGGATTTATATTTGAATCGTCCAGATTATAAGGGCCGCGTTCTTGCGGATAATAGGCCAAATTCAATACGGGAATGGAAGAAGATACATCGAATCGTTGATCTTTGTTCGGGAAAAGTTCTGTTTCCAAAATCTCTCTCACATAGTGGTTCGACAATTGATCCAGGTCGTTTTTGATATGATTGGGCGTTAAAGACGATTTGCGGGTAAATATTCCGTCGATGTAATACCAAGCCAACAAGGAACGGTTTTTACCGTAATTGATATTATTCACTAAGCGGGATTCGGTAAACATAGAGGGGGTTGAGGATAAATTCCACGAATAAGGAGAACGAAGCTCGATGGATATTTTAGCATCCTCAAAATCATCAATATAGGAATAATCGCCACCGTATTTGCTGTGATAATGACCGGGAATCAATTGCGCATATTCCGCACTGAAAGTGATTTGCGAAGGAGCCGTTAAGTCCAGAAAAGGCAATTTGTCCAATAGATTGGTCAGCGCTTGCGATTGCCCCGTATAGTTGGTGTTAAATCCAAACAGGGTATTATTGATGGATTCTGCGCCAGGCAGGGTTTTCATGGTCAGCGGCATTTCGCTCAGATTCATGACGGTCGCTCCAATATTGAACTTGGGGCTGAATGCGTAATTAAGATTCAAGCCCATCATGGTTTTTCGTTGCATCATTCCGAAGGCAGACTGGTCTTCGAATGTGGTCTGAATATTTGCATCATTTTGGTAAGCCGGATTGATAATGGTCAAATTCCCGCTGGCATAATCAAAGATATAATCAACGTTTTCTTTCAGCCGGACTCCATTAGCGGTAACTACTACCGAGCCTTGGGCAATATTGTTTCCTGGTAATCCGATGTTTGAATCGCTTGAGCCTTTGTATTCCCCGTCTAAGATAAATTTGTTTTTTTCGGCGGTTTGCCGGGCGACCGTTAAAGTCGAATCGTACAGTTCCTGAAAAACATATTTATCTGCAATAGCGTCATTTCCAATCTTTTTTCTCAAATGCGACCCAAAAGGTTCAACTACCGGGAAAACAATTCTTCCGTTCTCTGAAAAAATCGTTTTTCCTTCGATATAATCAAAGAAACCATCGGGATACGCTTCTTGACGGGAATCTAAATTATCCAGATTCATCACGCGCAATAAAAATTGGTTGGCAATATTTCCTTCTGTGATATAATTCAAAAAAACGCCGGTTGTATCATTCTGGTATTTGATATTCAAACGGAACTTATCCCGGTCGATATACCGGCCATTACTAATCGTATAGACATTTTTCATCATCAGCTTCCAGGTTGCTGAAGCCGGAGAAATCATTGTTCCTTTTATCAGTTTTACATATAAATTATCTTTGGTATTGTTGGGATTATCGGTCGAAA
>BNXY01000083.1 GCA_025999935.1 Bacteroidia bacterium
TTGCTTGAAGATGGGTTTGTCCGATTTTTTTCCTAACTTTGTCGCCATAAAAAGTTCTTTGATAGTTATTGTGATTCAACACCACAAAAGTAACATTTTTCAGGGAACTTTTTATCTTAAAATTGTTGGGACAGCTATGATTTGTAAACAAAATAACGCGATATGGAAAACAAGCTTCAATTAAATGTTTTAGGTCATGCCTTTCGTCGCAGATTTGCGTATGTGGAAAAAGGCGTTTATCATGAAATGACCGCTCCCGGAGGAGCTGCCCTTGTTCAACAAATTTTAAGTCATCACGGATTAACGGGTTATGAACTTCCGGACGATTCCTTCCGGTGTGAATATTATGCCGACAATCGCCGTCTCGGAATTACGGGGGGATCGGTCAATACGCCTTCTACAAATAGCGCCGCACCATACACGCTCGTGTGGGATGAGGGCTTGGGCGATATTTCTCCGGTTTCCGTTCCAACGCTTTGGGCGTCTGATAAAACATTGCCAAAGAAGGAAACGTTTGACAAAATCGCCGGACATTGTCTTTTAATGTTAGACGCCAATGTATTGCGGAATAACGGCGCAATGATAAGCAAGGCCATTTCGTGGGAGCGCACCGCTATGAATCTGCTTTGGCAATTGAACAACAATACCCGAATCAACTATTTATTGAAATCGCCATACATTCTTGTTACTTTTGCAGAAGATGCCGCCGTTTACATAGAAACAAGAAACGGCGTTATTGGTAGCGCTTCAATGGTTTTGACAGACGGCAAATGTGAAGGTTCCCAACGGGAAAAATTGGGAGAGAGTGCACAGTTGGGTGACGTATTCGCCGTTATGGTTGCCGCTGCAAGTTTGCAGTTTCCAAGTATTATAGACAAAACAAAAAAGTTACAACTTACTCCGATTTTAAAAAGCGGTGAACTGCTTTACAAAACAACTTATCCGATAATTTGCGAAAAAAGCATTGATAAATTTTTGCTTAGCTGGATGGATGAAAAAACAGAAGACGGTTGGGTGTATGCGCTGGTACGGGATGACCGGAAAAAACGCCATGATTGCCTTGTTGAATGGGATAAACTTAGTGGAGAGGTACAAAACTGGGATAAGGAGCCGGTGAGAAATATGATTGGGATTTTGGATGCGGTTGGATATGGGGTGTATAAAGTGATTTGAAATGAACTTAAATATTTAAAAGTATGGGAAAGTTAGGAGATTGGTTAGAAGAGTGGGAGGTTGAAGTTGCGGCAATGTTACGGAACATTGTCTTGCCGGCAGGAGCAAATAACGCTCTTGTAGATGTGGACGAGGTTTGTTTTTTCGGCTCGGTACGAGAGTTGCCACGGTCGATGGATTACCTGCAGAGTATCGGTACGCCTGTCATACCGCCAGAAATTTATGTTGTCGGGATAAAGGACAGCGAATTGATACCGCCAAATATCTGGTACGAAGGGCAGATGCGGGTGCGGTTGGAAGCGGTGTCTAAAAAATTGATGGAGGGGATGAAGACACTTATGCAAATTTGCGATGACGAAGGTTTTACAAGACCAACAGCTGTCAAGACAGCTGTAGTCGTGAGCACAGGCGAGGCGTTGACGAAATATGATTTCGATCCGCTTCCGGCGCCTCCTTACAAGGGAATGAGTGCCGCAGACTGGGCATTCGATGTATGGACGGAGTGTATCAGAAGTGTCGGTAGCGCGTATCAGGAATTACAAGGTAGCAAAAAATAATAAAAAATTCAAGGTTTATAAAATAATTTACTAATCAATTTTAAAAGGAGGTTTATAATGGGATTTTTTGGCATATTTGGAAATAAAAAGGGTTCTTCTCCACAGGAAAAAGTTGAAAAAGCGAAAGAATATCACGGGAAAGCTGATAATTACAGAGATAAGGGGGAGTACGACAAGGCAATTGAATACTACAAAAAAGGACTTCGGATCACACAAAAGAAAAGTTGTCCAAAATAGGTAATCCCTTGGAAAGATTATCCAATGTGGTAGATTTTGAGATGTTTCGACCGGAATTGGAAGAGAACATGTTAAACCACAATAAGAAAAACAATGCAGGAGCTAAGCCTTTCGATGTGGTTATGATGTTCAAAATCATGTTGTTGGGTCGTTATTATAATTTGAGTGACGAACAGACCGAATATCAAATAGTTGACCGTATGAGTTTCAGGGATTTTCTTGGTTTGTCAAGTGGAGACAAAGTTCCGGATGCTCGCACGATATGGCTCTTCAAAGAAAATCTTACGCAAAAAGGAGTTGTAGAACAGTTGTTTGAGCAATTTTCCAACTATTTGGATTCCTTGGGCTTGTTTATCAACGAAGGTCAAATGATAGATGCAAGTTTTGTCGAAGTACCACGTCAACATAATCACGGGGAAGCAAACTCATAAAAACATATAAGGTTACTGATGCGTCCGTACATGATTCGCAGGCAACGGAAGATTTATTGGAAGACGGTGACAAGGGTCAAGCAGTGTATGCCGACAGTGCCTATTCAGGCAAACCTATAGCCGAGATATTAGATAGTAAAGGAATTGAAAATCAGATACATGAAAAAGGATACAGAAATAATCCATTAACGGATGAACAAAAAACGAACAATAATATCAAATCGAAGACACGTGTACGCGTGGAACACATTTTTGGATTTATTGAGCAAAACATGCACGATTTTTACATTCGCTCCATTGGTCTCAAACGAGCCACATCAATTATCGGGTTAATTAATCTGACATACAATATTTGTCGCTACGAACAAATTGTTCGGTTGCAACTCTTACCGATAGGAAAGTAACTATATGATAGATAGATGGATTTTGCAAAAAAATAGTGCTAAAAAGTATGATTGGATAGAAAATTTTGTATAAATTTGCAGTGATTATTTCAGGTGGGATTAATGGACTTCGTTTCATCTGGGATAGTCTCCTCTTAAAAGAGTCGAACAATGACTCCGTGCGAGAAAAAAGTAATTTTTAGAAGTCCCCATAATTAAATGCAACAAAAAATAAATCAATATTCAATAACCTATAAAATCACAAACAAATGAAAACAATTTTATCACCTAAAAGAACAGCATGTATCGCCATGGTGATGCTGTTGAATTTATTTATCGTAAGCAGACTTGCGGCAAGCGATCCGAAAATCGTAATCGGAACGATTCCGAAAACAGGTGAAGCCGGCCGTGCCGAAGGGCGCGTCGTGTGGAGCGAACTCATGTCAAGTAATGCTGCACAGTATGCGGTAATCGCTATGCTTCGCGCTCCTTGGGGCGACGACTATGTGAAACCGACAAACGACAACTACCTGAACCCCGTTGACGGGTCGGGATATTTTTCCGTCAACATAACAACCGGCGGCAGCAACGATTATACGATTGAAAACGTGAGTTTTTTCTTTGTCCGCCGAGAAACGTTCAACGGCATAGCCGGAAGCACTGTGAAATACGGAACAATGAACGGCAAATATCTTGGCGAACCGGTAACAATCAACCGGACGGACTTCTGGGCTAACCGTTTACTGCCACCCGTACCGAATATCAAACCGGGCTTTGTCGAGCCGGGCAAAAACATCACGCTGTCGTGCAAGGCGGGCGAAACCATACTTTACACCGTTGACGGCAGCGACCCGCTGGATTCTTCTACTGCTCAAACATACACCGGGGCAACTTCGTTGAAAACGCCGACGGAAGGCTCGCTGCTTATCAAGGCGGTAACTTCCCAATCGGGGTCGTACAGTTCCCCTGTTTCCCTGCTCTGGCTGCCCCAAAAGCCTTTGACTACGCCTTTTTGGGGACTGAACGTTTCGCTGGCTCTTAACGGTGAGGCGTTTGGCTACGCATTGTCGGAAGAAACGACGCGAGCAAGATTGGCGCCGGTTGCCGGATTGACGAAATGGATACGGACTTTTGGCACCCAAGGAAACGGATTGCAATATATCAACAAAATAGCCAAAAGTGAATTGGGTTTACACACGATAATCGGTCTTTATATTACGAACAGTGATTCCGAAAACAATGCGCAAATACAGGGATTACGGCAGATTCTGGAAACCGGTCCCGCACCCGACCTTATTACAGTAGGCAACGAGTGCAGTCGCATGGAAAACTTCAATCCGGCAAAACTTGCAGCTTGTATCGACGCTGTGCGCGAACTTATTCAATCCAAATCGCTTGTAATTCCCGTTGGGAGTGTGGATATAGCGGGCGCTGACTGGAGCATGGCTGTTTTAAACAAGCTTGATTTTGTCGGTGTTAACATTTACCATAACGTATGGGACAATACGCCTGAAAATGAGATGGTTGCAAAAACAAAGCAAACGTATGCCGATAAAGTCGCCCAATATCAGAAAATGGTGCTGGTGGGAGAAACAGGGCACCCTTATTCAGGAGGTACCTATGTCACCGAGGACGGAGCGACCCGGACGCCTTCCATTACCAAAGCCGTTTCGTATCTGAGCAGTTTCCTCCAATGGATTCAAAAGGACAATATCCCTGCGTTCTATTTTGAGGCGTATGACGAACCGGTTAAATCACAAAACCATCCAATTGAACAATACTTTGGCATAATGGACGGCAACCTTCAGATACATCCGTTTTATCGGGAAACGATAGCCCTGCCGGCTAATATTATACAGTTGCCCGGCAAAATATCCATGAATCCGTATCCCAACCCGGTCAAGGACGTTTTTACCCTCAGCGGTTTGCCGTCAGGCACGGCAATCAAGATATACGACTTGTCGGGAAAAATAGTGAAAGTGCAATATTTCAATACTTTACAAAACAGCACAGGGACAATCAACGTATCGGATTTACCCGACGGAACCTATTTGGTAAAGGCAGGAGAGTCAATCTGTAAAATCATAAAAAGCCGATAGTGTAGTATTTAAACAACACAGTAAAAATTCTTTTGTGAGATTTTATATATGCATAAGACACCTTTCACCATCGGCATCACCGGCCATCGCAACCTCCCGCCCGAATCCCTCCCGTCCATCCAACAGGAGCTAAAGTCGTTTTATGAAGAAATAAAAAAACAGTTTTGCCGATTAAAATAATTGTTGTATTTTTGCACTTCACATTTTATGTTTCATGAAACATACTTCATATTTTATGTCAAGACTAAACAACAACATAAATAATCCGTTTTTGGTGGCGGGATATGTCAGCCCCAATTACTTTTGCGACAGGGAAAAGGAAACTGCAAAAATCGTTTCAGCCTTGCACAACGACCGCAATATTTCGCTTATCAGTCCGCGCCGTATGGGTAAAACGGGTTTGATACACCATGTTTTTTACCGTTTTGGCGAGCAAGATAAAAATGTACATTGTTTTTATTTTGATATTTTTGCAACCCAAAACCTGCATGATTTTGTGCAAATTTTCGGGAAAACCGTACTTGGAAAGTTGGATAACTACTCTGAACGAGCGCTAAAACAGGCTTCAACGTTTTTCAAGTCGCTACGTCCGGCATTTTCGTTTGATGCAGTGTCGGGCGAGCCGTCCGTTACACTTGACATCAAGCCTGAACAGGCGGAAACGGGTTTACAGGAAATTTTCACCTATTTAAAAGCTTCCGACAAGCGGATTCATATTGCCATCGACGAGTTTCAACAAATCACGGAATATCCCGAAAAAGGCGTTGAGGCATTACTGCGCTCGTATTTGCAATTTATGCCGAATGTTAAATTTATTTTTGCAGGCAGTAAAAAGCACCTGATGGACGCCATGTTTTCGGCTGTCAATCGTCCGTTTTATCAAAGCACGCAAAAGATCGGTTTAAAAGAAATTCCGATTGATTCTTACCGGATTTTTGCCCAACAATTATTTTCCGAAAACGACAAAACGCTCAATTCCTCCATTTTCGATTGCATTTACAATAAGATGTTGGGGCATACTTGGTATATGCAATTTATTTTAAATAAACTGTTTGAGTTAAACAAACCGGAATATTCCGAGAATGATGTGGAGTTGATTCTGAATGAAATTTTGGAAGAAGAAAATGCCACTTTCAAAACTTACTGCGAAATGATTACCAAAGGGCAGTTGCGCTTGTTGCGAGCCATTGCCAAAGAGCGAAAAGTTTCAGCGCCGTTTGAGGCTGGTTTTATGCGAAAATACGACCTCACAGCCACAAGCAGCGTAAAATTAGCATTAAAATCACTTTTGGATAAAACCCTGATTCTCAAAGATGAAGATGCGGGCTATTTTGTCTATGACCGGCTTTTCTCGTTGTGGTTGGAGAAATTGTAAATCAATAAATTATGAGCAAAAATTCCCTTACCATCGGCATCACCGGCCATCGCAACCTCCCGCCCAAATCCCTCCTGTCCATCCAACAGGAGCTAAAGTCATTTTACGAAAAAATAAAACAACAACATCCAACCGCCGAGATTTCCGTTTTATCCTCCTTAGCAGCAGGCGCCGATACCCTCTGTGCCAAAGCAGCATTAGAAATGGGCTTCCGCTTAATCGTCCCCCTGCCAATGGAAACCCAAGAATACCGTAAAGACTTCTCAGCAGAAGCAGCAACAGAGTTCGACTGCTTGCTAACAAAGGCCGACCAAGTCTTTGTTGTTGCCCCGGAAGAGCCGAAGCCGGAACCGTGCGAAAGAGGCTTTTATTACCGCCAGGCAGGAATTTATGTTGCCAAGCATTGCGACATCCTGCTGACAATCTGGGACGGTGTTGAGAAAGAAACGCCCGATGGCGCCGGAACGTATGAAACCATTCGGCTTGCCCGGAAATATGGAGTAACGATTAAAACAATAAATTCGATTGCTAATGACAACAAATTATAAAATATTCACCTTTGGAGGTGCAGGCGGAAATATTGCTAATTATTTGCATCGAAGCATACCTGTCCCATCTTTTGGTTAAAAAAATCTAATAATCTTTTCAACTAATTGATAATCAAGAGTTATATTTTCAAAAATCCAACAAAAGTTGTTCGAAATCTTTTTTTGCATCGCCTCCCGAAAATAAATCAGGGGGCGAATTTTGCCTGATTCGCGCTTTACGAACCGTGATTTGGGTGGCATTGACAATGTAGCCAAGCCTGTTGTACTGTGTCAAGCAAACCCTGATTAGTACGACAAAGTTGCCAAAGCAATGTTTGGTTTTGCACATTGTCCGGCGTATAAGTTCAAGAAACAAATAACAGATTAGACAGATGAATATCTGTGATTTGCAGGCGTTTGCGCTCGTTCCGATAAAGGTCTTGATTTGCAGGTTCTGCTTTATCAATTTGAAGAAAGTTTCAATGCTCCACCGCATTTTGTAGAGTTCCG